>JALUVW010000135.1 GCA_027020105.1 Candidatus Falkowiibacteriota bacterium | reverse complement strand
TCATAGTCAAAAATATACTCTTCAACTTCGGGAAAAGTGTATAACAGCTCGGTTTCGGTAACAAAAGTGCGCTGCCTGCCCTTGGCGAGCAAAGCATTGATTTGCTCCTCCGTCGGCTTGACTATTTCGCGTTTTTCCGCGACCGCCTTGGTCTTGGCCTTGGCCTTGGCGGCCTTCTTAACGGTCTTTTTCGTTGTGCCGACTTTTTTTACGGCCTTAACCTTCTTGGCCGCTCGCTTTGTTTTCTTTGCCTTGGCGGCGGGCTTGGCCGGCTTTTTTGTTTTTTTGACGGCTTTCTTTTTGGAAACCGTTTTTTTAATTGTTTTTTTCTTTTTAACCATAAATATACTGTATAGATAGAGATTAAGTCTCCAACTGGAGACTTAATCTCCGCGGCCTTTTTTTAATCCTCAATTTCCCTTATTTCATCAGTCAACGCTTGAAACTCTTCCATTAAGCCTTTGATATAATCCTCGTTTCCTTCTTGCTCGGCTTGAGCTATCAGTTTGCTTATTTCCTGTCTCCTGTTTAATAAATAATGCTTTTTTAATGTGACGGCGATTTTAATAATTTCATTTTTCGCCCGCTCAATTTCAAAATCAAAAAAATCCTTATCACCCAAAAGCGCCAGCTTGTCTAACAATATCAGCTGGCCGTCTTTGTTTTCTTGAACTTCGGAATTTTCAAGCCATTGTTTAAAGCCGCCATAACTGACTTGCGGCGGCTCCGCTTGACCTCCTTCTTGAGTCCAGTTATCAATAAGGTTATTATAATAAATTATAATATTTCTGTAAAGGGATTTATTGGGCAAGCCGATAATTTTATCCGGCTGTACGCGGTTTATCGCGTACTCCGCCAATGACGGAAATTTCAATATTAAGGCGATAAAAAGCTCGGACAGCATCTCTTCTCTTGACTGTTTAACCGCTTGCTTCGGCTCCGCTTCCGCGCCGCCATGGGCGCCCGGCGCGTTCCGGGCGTATTCCGGACGCGTTTTCGGAACGGATTGCCGTATGGTTTCTCTTAATATATCCTCGCCCACGTCAAGCGCCTGGCTCAATTTTTTTAACCAAAAATCCTGTTCTATTTTATTGCCCAATCTTGCCAATACCGGCAAAAGCTCTTTGGCGGCCGCGCGTTTGCCGTCCACTTGATCCAAGTCCAGTTTGGCGAAAGTTTTATTAAAATAATACTCCATAAACGGCTTGGCGCTTTTTACCGCCTTTTCCCATTCCTCTTTGTTATTTTTAATGCACTCGTCCGGGTCCTTGCCTTCCGGCACCTCAATCACTTTGGTGTTCATCTCCGCGCTCATCGCCTCCCTTATCCCCCGCTCCGCCGCCGTCTCGCCCGCCTTGTCCGTGTCAAAGGCCAAGGCGATGTTGTTTGAATAGCGTTTAAGCAAGGCAACCTGCTCGGCGGTCAGGGCCGTGCCGGAGGAAGCGACCACGTTTTTATATCCGTGTTGATGGGCGGTTATCACGTCCATCTGCCCTTCCGCGATTATCGCCAAATCATTATTCCTTATTTCCCTTTTCGCTTTATCCAATCCGAATAAAATCTTGCTTTTGTCGTAAATCATGGTCCGCGGGCTGTTTATGTATTTGCCCATCCTCTCGTCTTGCTCTTTTTCGGGAGACACTCTCGCCGAGAACGCGACCGTATTGCCGTTTACATCGTTAATCGGAAACATAATCCTGTCCCTGAACCTGTTGTAAAATCTGGAAGTTCCGTCTTTGTTGACGGACATTCCGGCTTGAAATATTTCTTCGTCGTTAAAACCCTTGTTTTTCAATAAATTTATCAAGTCGTCCCAGCTGTCCGGACTGTAACCGATTTGCCATTCTTCTATCGTCTCTTCCGTCAGCCCTCTTTTAGCCAAATACTCGCGCGCCGATTTCCCTTTATCGCTTTGGATTAATGTTTTATGATAATAATTTCGGGAAAACTCAAGTATGTCCAGCAACCGATTTCTCCGCGAGGTTAATTTCGGATTCTGCTTTCTTAATATCACCCCCGCCTTGGGCGCCAAATTGCGCAAAGCGTCAACAAAGCCAATGCCGTCCATCTCCATAACAAAGGAAAAAACATCCCCTCCTTTTTGGCAGCCGAAACAATGCCAAATCTGCTTCTCCGGACTGACAATGAATGACGGTGATTTCTCGCGATGAAAAGGGCAAAGCGCGCGAAAATTCACCCCGGCCGGCTTAAGCGGAATGTACTCGCGTATGACATCAACGATGTCTAACTTTGATTTTATTTCGTCTGAGGGCTGCATAGTAATTTAACTCAAAATTCAAATGGTAAATGCCGTGGTTTCATAAGCGCCAAATTCAAAATTACAAATCCTAAATAAATTACAATAACCGAAATTCAAAATTCAAAACAGTTTTGAATTTTGATATTTGAATTTTGAATTTATTTAGAATTTATAATTTTGAATTTTGAATTTAACTTCTAACATCCTCTATGCCATCGTCATTATACTTTTTAGCCTCTCAATCTCCCTCTCCACCACTTCTCCCTCGTACTCCGCGTTGTGCGCGTGCGCGGCGGCATAGCTCGGCCGTTTCTGGTCCAAGTGCAAATTAAAAATTATTTTGTCGCCTTGCTCTTCCGCGTATATATGAAATCGGGGGTAAAAACCGCTGCCCAGCCGGCGGACAAAGCTTTCCGAGCCGCTCCCGCGGTCGCGGATATGGGCGTATCCGGCGCGGCGCAAAAGCCGCTCCGGACTCATATTTAACTGTCGCTTGTCTAAAATCAACTTCATAACAATTATTATTTAATATTAGCGCGTTATTAACCTACAACCTACAAGCTACAAGCTACAACCTACAAGCTACAAGCTACAACCTACAACCTACAAGCTACAACCTACAACCTACAAGCTACAAGCTACAACCTACAAGCTATATACACTATAATCCAAATTTCCTTTTTGGTCAAAAAGCTGAATAAGGGCGAACGCCGTTCGCCCCTACGATTTTTGGCCAAAAAAACGGAATAAAAAGCGAATGCTGTTCGTCCCAGCAATTTGAGTCAAAAAACGGAATAAAAAACGAGCGCCGTTCGTCCCTACGATTTTGGGCCAAGAAAACGGAACAAAGGGCGAATACCATTCGTCCCTACAATTTTGGTCAAAAAAACGGAATAAAGGGCGAACGCCGTTCGCCCCTACGATTTTTGGCCCAAAAAACGGAATAAAAAGCGAATGCTGTTCGTCCCAGCAATTTGAGTCAAAAAACGGAATAAAAAACGAACGCCGTTCACGCCGGCAATCCATCGGTCGCGTCCGACCCGCCCGGCGGTCCCGCCTTGAATTATGGTTTAAAATCTGTTATATTAAACCGTAATGAATAATAAATTAAAACAATTCATACTTTTGGCCGGAGATATCGCGATTCTTTATTCTTCGCTTTATCTGACTCTTTTAATCCGCTACCGGCAAATGCCGACAGGCGAACTTTGGCATGGCCATCTCGCGCCTTTTACCGCCATTTTTTTTGTCTGGATATTGATATTTTATATTGCCGGTTTATATAATCTGCATTTGGCCGTAAACAATGCCGATTTTTTTAAGCTTACGCTGCGAAGCATAGCGATTGCCGGATTACTGTCGCTCGCTTTTTTTTACTTAACGCCGCGGATAACCATTGCCCCGAAAAGAAATCTATTGATTTATATAATTGTATTCTCCCTTCTTTTCCATTTGTGGCGGCGAATATACAATAATCTGTTAAAATCATATTTGCCTAAGAACAATATAGCGATTATCGGGATTAACGGTTTGGCGAAAGAATTGATACAAGAACTGGAAGAAAAGCCTCATTTGGGCCAAAAAATAGCTTTTATCATCGGCGATAATAATGAAGATAAAATCAATAATATTCCCGTTATAAAAGGAACAGATAATTTGGATGAATTGATTAGAGAGAAAAATATAGACACGATTATTTTAACTTCCAATCCGAATGAATCAAGCGAGCTGCGATCTTCTTTGTTCAAATGCCTGCGCTTAAAAATCAACTATGTCAGTTTATCGCGCTTTTATGAAAATTTAACCGGAAAAATTCCGGTTGAATCTTTGAGCCAAATGTGGTTTCTGGAAAATTTAAACGAAGGAAACAAGGCATGGTTTGATTTGTTTAAACGGACATACGATATAATTTTGGCGGTTTTAATTTTATCGGTTACGGCGGTATTTTGGCCGATTATCGCGATCGCGATTAAGCTGGAAAGCAAGGGCCCGGTATTTATTAAAATGCCGCGCAACGGCAAAGACAACAATAAATTTAAAATGTTCAAATTCAGGACAATGAAAGAAGAAGGCAATGACCGCTCTCCCACCGCTCACAACGACCCGCGCATTACCAAGTTCGGATCATTCCTTCGGAAAACCCGCCTTGATGAAATTCCGCAGACATTGAATATTTTAAAAGGAGAAATGAGTTTTGTCGGCCCCCGTCCGGAACGGCCGGAGCTGGCCAAAGAGCTGGAAAAACAAATTCCGTTTTACAAAGAAAGGACATTGGTAAAGCCGGGCGTAACCGGTTGGGATCAAGTTTCCGGAGAATACCACTCCCCTTCTTACGAAGACAGCTTAAAAAAAATACAATACGACCTTTTTTACATAAAAAACAGGTCAATTTATCTTGATTTATCAATTATCTTAAAAACAATTTCCACCGTATTATCAAGAAAAGGGTTATAATCTTCTACGAATTACAAATCTATTACAAATTTACGAATATGCAAAAAATATTAAAATCCGGTTAACAGCACGAATCTTGACTATTATATAATAATATGATATGTTGATAAATGTTAAGCGACATATTCTTAATTCATAATTCTTAATTCATAATTCAACCATATGGCACATAAGAAAGCGGGCGGCTCCACCGCGTTGGGCCGCGACTCAAAAAGCAAGCGCCTCGGCGTTAAAATCCAAGACGGCCAGTATGCCAAGGCCGGCGCTATTTTGATACGCCAAAGGGGCACAAAATACCATCCGGGAGAAAATGTCAGGAGAGGAAAAGACGATACTCTCTTCTCCACGGTTGCCGGGATTGTTAAATTCACGACTAAAAAATTAAGAAAATTTAACAATACGTTAAAATCTTCCAAAATAGTAAATGTCGTGCCGCAAAAATAACGAGACGGCGGAGAGCAGGATAAATCAGGAATTTAACGGGGTAAAGGTTGATTTATATTCAAATTCCTGAATGATAAATTGAAAACGGCTTAATCATTTTGATTAAGCCGTTTTTATATTTGCGGATTATTTACTTTAGTTCGGATAATTAAAATTTTACTGCCGTCCGCTATCTGCCGTCTGCCGTCCCAATCCCAAGCACACCTTAATAAATTCCACGAACAGCGGATGCGGATCCAGCGGCCTTGAAATATATTCCGGATGGAATTGCGTGCCGATAAAAAACGGATGATCGGTGATTTCCACCGCCTCCACGATTTTGCCGTCCGGCGAGGCGCCGCAAACTTTTAATCCGGCTTTTTCCAATTTCTCCCTATACTTATTGTTAAATTCATACCTGTGCCTGTGCCGCTCGGATACCACCGTTTTGCCGCCGAATTTTTTCTCATACGCGCGGGCAAGGCGCGTGCCCTTTACTATTTTGCAAGGCCATCCGCCCAGCCTGATGGTTCCGCCGTATCCTTTTTTCTCAATCAATTCTTTTTGCCCGGGCATAATATGGATGACCGGATGCGGCGTCTTCGGATCGGCTTCCTCGGTGTTCGCTTTTTTCAGTCCGCAAACGTTGCGGGCGAATTCTATTACCGCCATCTGCATCCCGTAGCACAGCCCGAAATACGGAATATTGTTTTCCCGGCAATATTTAATGGTTTTAATCTTTCCCTCGCTGCCTCTGGATCCCCATCCTTGAGGCACGATTATGCCGTCAAATCGCTTCAAGGTTTCGGTGCCGTTATTCTCAATTTCTTCCGTATTAATCCAGTGTAAATTCGGTTTTACGCCATTGGCCGTGCCGCCGTGCTTTAAGGCCTCAATCACCGAAATGTATGAATCGGCCAATTCAAAATCCCCTGTCGCGAAATATTTTCCCACGATTCCGATATCAACCTGTTTTTTCGCGTTTTTCGTTTTCTGAACCATCTTGCGCCATTCAACCAAATCTTTCTTTCTTTTTTCAAGACCGAATTTCTCCAAAATCCTGTCTCCCAGCCCGTCTTTTTCAAAATTAATCGGCACGTCGTATATTGAGTCAACATCGGGCGCGGAAATCACGTCTTCTTTCGCCATATTGCAATTAACGGCTATTTTTTTTCTTCTGGGCTCGTCAATGCCGACTCTGGAGCGGGCAATAATAAAATCCGGCTGAATTCCGGCCGAATTAAGCGATCTTATCGCGTGCTGTGTCGGCTTTGTTTTCATTTCTCCGACTTTTGAGGGAATCGGCAGATAGCTGACCATCACAAACAAGACATCCTCCGGCTTCATAAGGTGCATCATTCTGGCGGCTTCCAAAAACAGCAAATTTTGGTATTCGCCGACCGTGCCTCCTATTTCAATAATCATTATTTCCGCCTTCGCCTTTTTAACCGCTCTTTGTATCCTGTCCCTTATTTCCATCGGAATATGAGGCACCACTTCCACGCATTTGCCCCCGTATTCCAAATTTCTTTCCCGCTCAATCACGCTCCGGTAAACCCGTCCGGTGGTCATATAATTTTCCTTGTAAATATTCGTATTCAAAAATCTCTCGTAGTTTCCGATGTCTTGGTCGGTCTCGTCCCCGTCTTCGGTAACGAAAACCTCTCCATGTTCAATCGGATTCATCGTGCCGGCGTCCACGTTAATGTAAGGGTCAATTTTAACGGCGCTCACGCTATACCCCTTGGATTGCAAAATGCGTCCCATTGAAGCGGTGGCGATTCCCTTTCCCACGCCGGACATAACTCCGCCGACGACGAAAATATACTTGGTGGCAGGCATTTTCCTCTCCTTGGATTTCTTTTTTAATTTTTCTTTTTTCATAAATTCAAAAGTTGTATGTTATTGGTTATAAAGTTATCTGCCACCCCGTCGGGGAGGGGAAGGGGGGGAAATGGTTGGTTTAATTTTAATAAAATTTTAACAGGTTGACAAGCTTTTCCCCGTATGCCGCCATAATAAATAGAAAAAGGCGTTCGGCCGTGGTTCATATACCACACGGGGCGGAAGGTCTTTTTCTGTTTGTATTATTTTTATTTTATTTCAGGAAACACAGATATTTGGCTCCGTCGCCCCTCCTCTCGCGAGAGGAGGGGTGACGGAACGGCGAACAAGGTTAAAAACAGAGAAAACGCGTTCATTACTTCTCACTTACAACTTCTAACTTTATCATAACCCTTTCCCCGCCCAAATCCAACTCCACCTCATACTCCCCTGTTTTCTTGACGGCCTCCGGCAGTTTTACTTCGCTGTCTTCAACTTTAAAGCCCTGCCGCGCGAGCTCGGCCGCGATGGCGTTGGCGTTTATTTTGGCGTACAAACTCCCCTTCTCATCGGCCTTGGCTTGAATTTTAAACTTCCGCCCGTTTATTTTTCTCGCCAATTTCTGCTTGTCCTTCGCGGACTTTACGGCCATCCTCGCGCGTTTATTTCTCCGCGCTTCCAAGACGTTTAAAGCGTGCTTGGACAAAGCGTCGGCCAGCCCCTTCGGTATCAAAAAATTTCGGGCGTAACCCTCGGCGACATCCTTTATTTCACCGGCATGACCCAAATTTTTGACCTCTTTTAGCAGGATGATTTTCATAGAAGCTATGATTTACGATTTAAGAATTATGATTTAAGAATTTTTTAGAAGCGGTTATAAGGCCTTGCAAAAGCTTATGCGCGTCATTAGCTTTTTCGGCTAATATTTTAAAATCCTCATCTTTCAGATATCCAATATCTTTCGCTAATAAAATTTGATTTTTCAGTTCAATTAATGACCCTTGCGCTAAATAATAAAAATGAATTTTTTCTTTATAACCCTGTCTACCAAATCCTTCGGCTATGTTCGAGGTAATTGAAATTGCTGCTCTTCTCATTTGTGATGTAAGAGAATAAATTTCATCTTTGGGAAACTTTTTAGTAGCTTCATATATAGAAACAGCAAATTTATGCCCATACTCCCATGCCTTTAAATCCGTGAATGATTTTATTTTGCCATCATTCATAATTCGTAAATCTTAAATCGTAAATCACTTATTATTATTCAACTTTTAACAATTCCACCGCCTTATCCATTTGCGGATCCCTTCCTTCCTCATAATCCTCCAAAGTCAAATCAACCTCCACATCGGGAATAATTCCCTCTTTATTTATATAATTGCCTTTGGGCGTAAGCCATTTTGCCACCGTTATTTTCACGGAAGAGCCGTCTTTAAACTCTTCCAATGTTTGCACCGATCCCTTGCCGAATGTCCGCGTTCCGACAATAGTCGCCTTGCCGTAATCCTGCAAGGCGCCGGCAACGATTTCGGACGCGGACGCGCTGCCTTGGTTTGTCAGTACCACGGTTTTATAGTCTTTAAGCCGCGCCCTGCCTCTGGCCCAAAAATCATTTTTATTTTCGTCGTCAAATTCTTCCGACACTATTACGCCGTCTTCAATCCACTCGCTCGCCACGTCCACGGCGGTATCAAGATATCCGCCCGGATTGTTGCGCAAATCCAAGACAACGCCCCGCGGGTTGTTTTTTATTATTTCGCCAACCGCTTGATTGAACAAACCGGACGTATCACTGTTAAAATTGGAAATTTTTACGACAAAAATATTATCATCCCTTAGTTCCGTGTTAACGCTTTTCACGACAATGGTTCCGCGCGTTATGGTAATATCCTCGGCCGCTTCCAATCCGTCGCGCGAAATGGTTAAAACAACATCCGTTCCTTTCGGCCCGCGAATCTTGTTAACCGCTTCATCAATGCTGATGCCGGCCGTTGATTCGCCGTCAATGGCGTAAACCTTGTCGCCGGCGCGCAACCCGGCGCGCTCCGCCGGCATTCCCGACAAAGGCGCGATAATGGTTAAAATTTCTTTTCTGATGCCAATCTCGGCTCCGATTCCTTCAAAAGTTCCGGTCATACTCTCTTCAAATTCCACCGCCAATTTAGGGTCCATAAACACGGTATACGGATCACCGGCGGCGTTTACCATTCCTTTTAACGCGCCGTAGAACATTTCTTTTTCGTTTAATTTGTCCCTGTCAACATATTTTCTTTCCAATGTGTCCCAAACATCCCAAAATAAATTAAAATCAATATCCCGCGCCAAAACGCCTTTTTCCGGCTGGCTGTATTTGCCCAAAACCTTGCCCAGATACACCGTTTCCTTTTTCGCCATCTCCCGCGCCACCTCGCTTGTCCCGGCCGAATAAAGCCCGGCGCCGTAGCCGACAAAAATCAAAACAATGGCCGACACAATTAAACCGAATACTTTTAATTTGCTGATTTTGTTTTCCTTATAATGCATAATTTAAAGCTCAAAACGCAAAGCTCAAAGCTCAAAACTTATTAATTTAATGTTATTTCGTTGATTAATGCTGATAACTTCTTATACCATATTATCATATACTTGAAATCCGAGCAAATACAATGTATGATGTAATTACGAGCTTAAATATTGAGATTTAAATATTAAAACCACGACTCAAGACGAAAAACTAAAAATATACTTGAGTTTTGCGCTGTAGTTTTGAGTTTTGAACTTTGAGCTTTGAACTTAATTTATGTCCAAATTCATTATCCAGGGGCCGGCGAAATTGTCCGGTGAAATTGAAGTTAGGGGGGCGAAAAACGCGGCTTTGAAGATAATACCGGCCGCTATTTTGTCGCGCGAAAAAATAACCATCAACAACTTGCCCGATATTGAAGATGTTAACCGCGCTCTTGAGCTGATGGAAGATTTGGGCGCCGAAGTTTCCCGCCAGAACGGCCGATGCGAAATTCAAGTGAGCGAACTTTCCAAAAACGAATTAAACCCTGGATTGGCCAATAAGTTCCGCGCCTCCATTATGTTTGCCGCTCCCCTGCTCGCCCGCGCGGGCGAAGTAAAATTCCCCCATCCGGGCGGATGCGTACTCGGCGCCGCCACCAGGCCGATTGACTTGTTCCTGGAAGGATTTGAGGCAATGGGCGCGGAAATAAAGGAAAAAGAAGATTATTACCATATTAAAGCCAAAAAATTAAAAGGATGCGAATACTTTTTCACTACCGTAACCGTCACCGGCACGGAAGCGATGATTATGGCGGCGGTTTTGGCCGAGGGCGACACTGTTTTGAAAAACTGCGCCATGGAGCCGGAAATTCCGGCCTTGGCCGAGTATTTAAACCGGCAAGGAGCGCGCGTAATCGGAGCCGGAACGCCGACCATAAAAATTGAAGGCGTTAAAGAGATTAAGGCCGGACAATTCAATATTATTCCGGATCGCATTGAAACCGGCACTTTCGCCATTTTGGCCGCGGCAACGAAATCGGAAATTAAAATCACGAACTGCGAACCGAAACATATTGAATCATTATTAAACATATTTAAAAAACAAGGCGTAAAATTTGAAACCGGAGATGATTGGCTGAAAATCTCGGCCGCCAAAAGCATAAAGCCGTATAACATAAAAACGCGCGAATACCCCGGCTTCCCCACCGATTTGCAATCGCCGTACACGGTTCTGGCGACGCAGGCTAACGGCTCTTCGCTTGTCCACGAAACAATCTACGAACGCCGCCTTTTGTTTACGGATATGCTGGCGCAAATGGGGGCGGATATTATTATGTGCGATCCGCACCGGGTGGTGATAAACGGCCCGACAAAATTATACGGCCGAAAACTAACATCGCCCGATCTGCGCGCCGGCATTACCATGATTATCGCCGCCCTAATCGCCGAAGGTCAAACCGAAATTGACAATATCTACCAGATTGACAGAGGGTACGAGGATATTGACGGACGGTTGAGGAAGCTGGGAGCGGATATAAGGAGGGAGGGAACTCTTTTATAGAATAAATAATGAAAAAATCAAAAATCAAAAATCAAAATGACAATGCAAAATTTAAAATTTTTAATTTTAATTTGTCATTTTGATTTTTGATTTTTACATTTTGCATTTCTACTATGTCCCTCAAAACCCGCCGACTTCTATTCATCTTCTTCATAATCGCCTTTCTGATAATCACCCCCCTGGTGATATCTTACGCTGTCGGCTATAAAATCAGCTTAAGCGGAAAAATTCTGCAAAAAACCGGTATGCTGATTTTGGATACGGAGCCGGAGGGAGCCAAGATTTATTTAAACGGCAAACCCAGGCAATTATTTTTTAAAAAATATTTTAAAGACGAAGAAAGCTATATAACCACTCCCGCCAAAATAAAAAATCTCCTGCCCGGAAAATACGACGTTAAGCTGGAATTGGACGGCTATTACGGCTGGCAAAAGAAATTGGAAATCAAGCCGGGAATGTCAACTTTCGCCGAAGACATAAATTTATTCAAAAAAAATCTTCCGTTACTGATCCGAAACGGAGAAATAAAACAAGCCTCGCTTTCGCCGAACGGAAAATATTTGGCGGCCGTTTCGGACAAAGAAATTGATTTGATTGATTTGGACAATGAGAAAAAAATAAAACTTGGGGCGTTGGATGCCCCGGAACCGAGCTCCGATTCGCGGCCCGTTTCGTGGTCGCCCGACAATAAAAAAATATTATTCAACGGCATTGTTTATAATATTGACAATTTATCCAAAAAATTAAATTTAAACAACTACATTAAAAACGGCATAATAAAACCAAAATGGCGCGGCAAAAACGAGATAATTTATCTTTCCGGCGACAAAAGCGATGTTAAAAGCTTTAATTTGTCCGACAATACCGTTAAAATCTTGATAAAAGACGGCAAAATCCTTGATTTTACA
The DNA here is from genome assembly GCA_027020105.1 of Candidatus Falkowiibacteriota bacterium. GTDB lineage: Bacteria > Patescibacteriota > Patescibacteriia > Patescibacteriales > SZUA-104 > SZUA-104. The sequence goes on along the minus strand of JALUVW010000135.1, from coordinate 6,164 downwards.
AGCAAAAACGACAATATTTTTATCGTAACTCGGCTCGGAAAATCAATTAGCCTGGATGTTTATAAAATAGGGGCTCCGGATAAAGTAAGAAGCATTGAACTCCCCTCCTTCTCGGATTATGAATTCATAAACTACAAACGCGATATAATCAATCTTTACGACAAGAAACATCAAATCCTTTATTTAATCAATCCGTTCTCGCGGTTTCCATTGGTGGAAACGATAAACAACGTAAAGCGCGCGCGCTGGGTCGGCAAAAACAAACTCTTGTATTCCAATGATTTTGAAATTTGGCTGGCCGATTTCAATCCCGGCTACTCGGGGAAAAAAACCCTGTTGACCCGCATCAGCAATCCTATCAATGAAATATTTTGGCACCCAAGCGAAAACTATGTCATCTATTTAACCGACAACGCGATTTACGCCATTGAACTGGATGACCGGCAAAAACGCAACATAACCAAGTTGGTCAAACTTGACCGCATCGCGTTTCCGTTCCTTGGCAAAAACGGAAAAAAGCTGTATTTTTACGCCAAAATCGGCAACCAAAAAGGATTATATAAATTGTATATACAATAAAATTAAAATATGATATAATAACAATACGATAATATCCTGTGTGTGGAGCGAAGTTTTTATTTCATTGTTTTGATTTTTGCGTTGCAATTTTATAAATTGAAATTTGCTTTATGCCGAACAAAAAAAATATAAAAAATATTATAATTATCGTATTGGCGCTGATTCTCGCCGCCTTGATCGCCTTTACCGCTTTTTATTCTTTCAAGCAAAAGCCGAAACCGGAAAACAAGCGGCCCGCATCCGCGCGGCCATCGGAACAAGAACTGCGAATCAATATCCAACGGCAAGAGTTAAAGCAGCTCCGCGAGAAAAGAAAGGTTAAAAACAATTCCGACGCCCAAATTGAAAACCAACGGAAAGCGCTTGAGAGGCTAAGGAACCAAAACTGACAAACCAAATTTCGGCCTCCCAGCTTTCCACTTTATAAACTTTCAATTTAACAATGTTTAAACGCAAACTCACCAAAAAAATTCTTTATCGGTCGGGGGTGATAATTTTCAGCTTGTTTCTCGGCGTCTATTTGCAAATTGTTCTCGCGTGGAATTCGCCCTCCGGTACGCCGCCGAACAATAACGCCGACGAACCGATAAGCGCCGGCGCGAACGTCCAATTAAAAGACGGCGCTTTGGGCATCGGCGGAATTTTTGAAACAGATACCGACACTTATCTGGCCGCCATCGCCGGCAGGACCGGATTCGGCACCAGCACGCCGTCGGAAAAATTGACTTTAACGGGAGGAAGCCTTCTTCACGTCGTTTCCAACCCGAAGATACTGGCCACCCTGGCTTCAAACGATTTTGGCGACCATATTGCCGTCAGAGGAGAATACGCCTACATAACCGCCGACGGAACTTTCAGTATCGTTGACATATTTGACCCGTCAAATCCCGTCCTCATCTCCACTCTCGCGGACAGCTCAAAGCTCGCCAACGCCGGTGATATTTCCATTGTCGGCAAATACGCTTATGTCGCCGCTTACAATTTTTCCTCCCTGCCCAATCAGCGGGACTTATTGATTATAATTGACATATCAAATAAAACAAACCCGCGAATCGTGGCCACGTACCAAGAAGCGACGCCGCCCAGGACGAACGCGCTTTATGTTTCCGGCAAGTACGCTTACTTGGTAATGTCCGGATCCGGCGTGAACAGGTTTGAGATTATTGACATATCGGATCCGCGAAATCCGACCTACGTAAACCATTTGGACGATTCAACCTATATAAACGCGCCCGTATCAATATATGTTTCCGGCAAATACGCCTATGTGGTCGGAGCGGGATCCAATTCATTGGCTATTATTGATATTTCCGATCCGATGAATCTTCAATTAAACGGAAAAAAATTTACCGAATTTTCAGCGCCGCGATCGGTTTACGTTTCCGGAAAATACGCCTATATCGCCGCGTCCAATTCGGATTCAATCAGCATTGTTGATATATCCGATCCGACAAATATGCGATTGGTCGGGCATAAAAGCGATTCCGCTTATTTGAATTACGCCGGCAACATATACGTCGCCGGCAAATACGCCTATGTGACGGGATCGCAGCCGGATTATTTTACCATAGTGGATGTTTCCGACCCGGCCAATCCGATGATAGCCGGAAGCGTGTACGATACCGGCTTTAATTCTTTGGCTCAAATAGCTTTTTCCGGCAAATACGCCTACACGACCGGAAACAGCCCCGCCAGAATGGTGGTGGTTGACACCTCGGGCATAGACGCCACCGGCGCTTCCATCGGCTCAATCTCGGCTTCAAACATTGAAGTAACGGAAAATTTGGAAATCGGCAACAATCTATACGTAAGAAACGGGATTAATGTCGGTCCGGGAGGAATAAAATCGGACGGGCCCATTCAGGCTACCAGCACGGTTTCATTGGGACTTATCGCCTTTCACGCCACGTCAACGCCTGTTTGCGGCTCAAATTCGGAAGGAGACATTTACTACGATACTTTAATCAATAAACATTGTTTCTGCGACGGAAGCAATTGGAAAAAAATGTCGGACAACCAAAACTGCGCTTACGCGGATTACTTTACCGACGAGAACTTTAAAAATTGCGTGGCGGCCGCCATAGGAAAAAACTGGGCGGATATCACCAACTCGGACTTGACCGGCCTGAGCGGAGACCTGGATTGCTCCAGCAGGTCAATAGCGAACATTGAGGGAGCGCAATATTTAATCAGTTTAAACAAATTAATTCTGGACGACAACCAAATAACGTCCATCCCCGCCGACATTGACAACATAACCGGATTAACATCCTTGTCAATGCCGTATAACCAGCTGACATCCATACCCGCGACAATCGGCAATTTAACGAATTTGACTTATTTGGCGTTCCACAACAACCAAATAACGTCCATACCGACCGAAATCGGCAACTTAACCAATTTAACCACGCTATACTTGGCATCCAATCAAATAACAACCATACCGACCGAAATCGGGAATTTGGTTAGTTTAAACACTTTGAACATATCCAACAACCAAGTGACATCCATACCGACCGAAATCGGAAATTTGACAAACTTAACCTCACTGCGTTTACCCGGCAACCAAATAACATCCATACCGACCGAAATCGGGAATTTGACCAACTTAACTTATTTATCCTTATACAGTAATCAAATAACGTCCATACCGACCGAAATCGGGAATTTGACCAACTTAACTTATTTGTCCCTGAACAACAACCAAATACCTTCCATACCGACCGAAATCGGTAATTTGGTTAATTTAACTTATTTGGGATTGGCCAATAACCAAATATCGTCAATACCGACCATAATCGGTAATTTGGTTAATTTAACGGGACTGGATTTAAACAAGAATCAAATAACATCCGTGCCGACCGAAATCGGAAATTTGGTTAATTTGACAAGATTAAGATTAGGCAACAATCAAATATCGTCCATACCGACCGTAATCGGGAATTTGGTTAATTTGACGCTGTTGACCCTGAATGATAATTCACTAACATCCTTGCCGGTTGAAATTGGAAACTTGGTTAACTTGACCACCTTACACGCGTTCAACAATCAGCTAACCTCCATACCGACCGTAATCGGGAATTTGGTTAACTTAGACAGGCTGTACTTGTCATCCAATCAACTAACCTCCATACCGACCGAGATTGGGAACTTGGTTAATCTGGACAGATTGTACTTAGCGTCCAATCAGCTAACCTCCATACCGACCGAAATCGGTAACTTAACCAACCTTACCGACTTACGTTTATCCGCAAACCAAATATCATCTTTGCCCACCACAATCGGCAACTTGGTTAATCTCACCTATTTATCGTTATACAGCAATCAGCTATCGTCCTTGCCGGCGGAAATCGGCAACTTAACCAACTTAACCACGCTATACGCGTCCACCAACCAACTGGCTTCCCTGCCCAACGAAATAGGCAATCTGATTAATCTAAACTATTTATATTTAGGTAATAATTCACTGGCGTCCATCCCCGCCGCTCAAGTGGGAATGAATTTGACGTCCCTGTATCTTGCCAATAACTCCGGCTTAACCTGTCTTAGCCCCAATGTGCCCTCATGGAACGCGGATAATTGTTATGATTAAAAAACCGAGTCATTTTTTAAACAAATGAAAATCTTAAAAATAAAACAAAATAAAAGATCTAAAAAAACCGTAAACTGGCTGGGGGCAATATTTGTTGCCGTGATTATCGGCGTTTCCTTGCAAATCGCGCGCGCGTGGATTGAGCCGACCATCGCTCCCCCGAACGGAAACACCGCCGCTCCCGTCAATATCGGAGGCGTCACCCAATACAAAACCGGAGCGCTGGAAATCGGCGGCGTTTTTGAGACAAACAACAACGCCCATTTGGCCGTCACTTCCGGCGAAGTGGGCATCGGCACCACCACGCCGTCGGAAAAATTGACTTTAACCGGAGGCAATTTTTTGATTAACAAGCCTTTACTGAAACAAGTCGGCGCTATTGTAAACGGATCGTCGTTAAACGACGCCACCTCCGTTTACGTCTCCGGCAAATACGCCTATGTCACGTCTCCCGGACCTCTCCTTCCGTCTTCCGACGGCAACCTCTCCATTATTGACGTCTCCGATCCGAGCAATCCGACGGAGACGGGGCTTATCTCAACAACCACGCTAAGCGGCGCCAGCTCGGTCCATGTATCCGGCAAATACGCCTATGTCGCTTCGGAGTCTATTTATAACAAGAGTCTCTCCATTATTGACGTCTCCAACCCGAGCAATCCGACGGAGATGGGCGTCATTAAAGATGCCGCGCTGTTTGGCGCCAGCTCGGTTTACGTGTCCGGCAAGCACGCTTACGTCGTTTCAAAGGCGGATGACAGCCTTTCCATTGTTGACATATCCGATCCGAATAATCCGACGCTGAAAGTGGTTGTCACGGACGCGGTACTGAATAACGCTTATTCCGTTTATGTTTCCGGCAAGTACGCTTACGTCGCTTCGGCGGGGAGTAGTAGTCTTTCTGTTTTTGATATTTCAGATCCGAGCAATCCGACAAAAGTAGGGTTTATCTCAGCAGCCACGCCAAGCGGCGCCGTTTCGGTTTACGTGTCCGGCAAGTACGCTTACGTCGTTTCAATGACGAAAGACAGCCTTTCCGTTATTGACGTATCCGATCCGAGCAATCCGACGGAAACAGGCGTTATCACGAACGGAACCACGCTAAACGGCGCCGCCTCGGTTTACGTGTCCGGCAAGTACGCTTACGTCGCTTCGGCGGGGAGTGATGGCATTTCCATTATTGACATATCCGATCCGAGCAATCCGACGGAGGCGGGATTTATTTCAACAGCCGCGCTAAACGGCGCCGGCTCGGTTTACGTGTCCGGCAAGTACGCTTACGTCGCTTCGGCGGGGAGTGATGGCATTTCCATTATTGACATATCCGGCATAGACGCCCCCGCGGCTTCCATCGGCTCAATCTCGGCCTCCACCATTGAGGCGACGGAAAACGTTGACATTGAAAACAATTTATACGCGAGAAGCGGGATCAATGTCGGTCCGGGAGGAATAAAGTCTGACGGGCCTATCCAAGGAAATGATTTGGAAATTTTAAAAACAATCCGAATGATTGCCACCACCACCGCGGAAGTTTGCGACGCCAACACGAATGTCGGCAATATGTACTACGATGACGCCTTAAACGAACCATGTTATTGCGACGGCTCCGCTTGGACGCAATTTGACGGAGGCGGAGCCTGTTAATATAATCCGAATGACCCGAATATCCGAATAGTTATAATCCGAATGACCCGAGACCCGAATAATATAATCCGAATGACCCGAATAATTATCCGAATGCCCCGAATATCCGAATAAATATAATCCGAATGACCCGTGCCCCGAATGATATAATCCGAATAACCCGAATTAGTATCCGAATGCCCCGAATATCCGAATAAATATAATCCGAATGACCCGAATAATTATCCGAATGCCCCGAATATCCGAATGGTTATAATCCGAATGACCCGTGCCCCGAATGATATAATCCGAATAACCCGAATTAGTATCCGAATGCCCCGAATATCCGAATGTTTATAGTCCGAATGACCCG
>JALUVW010000134.1 GCA_027020105.1 Candidatus Falkowiibacteriota bacterium | reverse complement strand
CATTTGTATTATGGCTAACCGGTTTGTCGGCCTCGGGAAAGACGACGGTAGCCAAGGCTTTAAAAAAAGAATTGGACAAGTATGGCGATAAAGTTCACCATTTGGACGGTGATGAAGTGAGGGAGGCGTCCAAAGAGAAGCTGGGATTCTCCAAGGAAGATAGGGACAAAAACATTAAATTGGCCATAGATTTGGCCAAGGGCTATCAAGATAACGGCTTTATGGTGATTGCCAGTTTTATCTCGCCTTATCGCGAGCATCGTGATTGGGGCAGAGAGCGTCTTGATAATTTTATTGAGGTCTTTGTTGACGCTCCGCTGGAAGTATGCGAATCAAGAGATCCCAAGGGTATGTATGGAAAGGCGCGAAGGGGAGAAATTAAGATGTTTACCGGTATTTCGGATCCGTATGAAGAGCCGGAGAATCCGGACATACGCTTAAAGACGGATAATGCGCGCGTAGAGGATTGCGTGGAGGAGATAGTTAAATATTTGGCGGATAAAAAAATGATTTCTACAGAATTTTAGCTTAAGAAATTAATTTCTACCGGCCTTTAGGCCGGGGTTTCGCGGCTTTAGCCGCGTGCCGTCACGCTACGCGGCTAAAGCCGCCCGGACCCTGAGCTAAAGCTCGGTAGAATTTTATCAATATGTCAAGAAGTTGACATATTTTTTTTATGTGCTATATTCAAAATACCGACTAATTTAGTAGGAGATAAGGATAAGCTATGAAGTTTTCCACTCGCTCAACATACGGTCTTAAGGCAATGATACATTTGGCCCAAAATTGGCAAAAGGGAAGCATTCCGCTTTCCGCCATCGCGAATAATGAAAACATTTCTTTGGGATACTTGGAGAGGATTTTCGCCGTTTTAAAAAAAGCAAAGCTGGTTAAATCGGAAAAAGGCGCGTCCGGAGGGTATGCTTTAAGCAGGAGCCCGGAGGATATTGATGTTTACAGCATAATAAACACATTAGAAGGAGAGGCGTCGTCTTTCCATTGCGTGGAAAAGGGTGATAAGGTGTATTGCGGCAAAAAATGCGAATGCTCGGTTGAGCCGGCGTTGCTTAAGGTGGCGCGAGCGATAAGCGCGGCGCTTAAGGATATTAAATTGAGCGATTTAATCGGATAGCCGAAAATTAAAAGTTTTAATATAAAAAATTTTAAATTCACGATTTTAAATTTAATTTCATGCTGTATTCAAAAAAAGTGTTAAAACATTTTCAAAATCCCCATAATCAGGGAGTGATTAAGGACGCCGACGCGGTCGGAGAAGCCGGCAATCTTAAATGCGGGGATATAATGAAGATTTATCTCAAAATAAAAAAACAGGAAAACAAGAAAACAAAAAAGCAAGAGAATGTGATAAAAGATATTAAGTTTGAGACCTTGGGGTGCGCCGCGGCCATTGCCGTTTCTTCCGCTTTGACCGATATGGTGAAGGGGATGACGCTGGATGAGGCGATGGGACTGACAAAGGACAAAATAGTTGAAGAGCTGGACGGCTTGCCGCCTATTAAAATTCATTGTTCAATGTTGGGGTTGGAGGCGCTGCGCAAGGCGATTAGCGAGTATAAAGGTTAAAAGTTTATAAAGTTATAAAGTTAATTTTAATTTATAAAAATATGCAAAACAAGATTGAAAAAGCCTTGGATAAAATCAGGCCGTCTTTGCAAGCTGACGGCGGGGATGTTCGTTTTGTCGGTTTTGACGAAAAAACCGGAGTTGTTAAGGTTGAATTGGTCGGTATGTGCGCGCATTGCCCGATGTCGCAAATCACCCTGAAACAGGGGATTGAGGAGGAGATTAAAAAAGCCGTGCCGGAGGTTAAGGAAGTAATGGCAATTTAAATTCAAAATCCAAAATTATAAATTCCGAATAAATTACAATAATCAAAATTACAAATTCCAAACAGTTTTGAATTCCCAATCAAGTTGAGGACAAGTTTTGAAAATTGTAATTTTGAATTTATTTGTTATTTGTGATTTTGAATTTGTAATTTTTAAAGTGTATGAATAAAATTTATCTTGATTACAGCGCCACGACGCCGATGGATAAAAGAGTGTTGAGCGCTATGATGCCCTACTTTAAGGATAAATTCGGAAACCCTTCTTCAATCCACGGTTTTGGGCAGGAGGCGATTGCCGGAGTGGATAAGGCGCGGGAACAAGTGGCCGAATTTTTAAATTGCGATCCGGGCGAGGTTATTTTTACTTCCGGCGCGACCGAAGCCGATAATTTGGCGATTAAGGGGGTTATCAAGGCGTTGAAGAGCGACGGGGTTAAGAAGCCGCACATTATAACTTCTTCAATTGAGCATCCGGCCGTGCTTGAGCCGTGCCGCGAGCTGGAAAAAGAAGGGGTTGAGGTGACGTATTTGCCGGTGAATTCAAGCGGAGTCGTTGACGTTGATAAATTTAAAGAGTCCATAAAAGAGAATACGGTTTTGGTTTCCGTAATGTATGTAAACAGCGAAGTCGGCAGTATTCAGCCAATTCGGGAAATAGGAAAAATTATCAATAAGTTAAACGAAAGAAAATTAAAGGACTGGAAAAACGCCAAGCCGGCGATTCGCGGCGATAAGCCCTTGCCTGTTTATTTTCATGTGGACGCCACTCAGGCGGTTAATTTTTTAAACTGCGATGTTCGCCGGAATTATGTTGACCTACTGAGTATGTCGGGGCATAAAATTTACGGCCCCAAGGGAGTCGGCGTCTTATACGTGAAGTCGGGAACTCCGATTAAGCCGCTGCAGCTCGGAGGGCGTCAGGAAAATAATTTGCGCAGCGGGACTTACAATGTGCCCGGAATCGCTGGGCTTGGGCGGGCGGTTGAATTGTTGGACGAGAAGGCGGTGGAAAACAACAATAGAAAGATTGCCGGGTTGCGCGATATGTTGATATCGGGGATTATGGAGAACATACCCGATGTTGTTTTGAACACCGACGCGAAAAACGCCGTTCCTTCGCACGCCAATTTCTCTTTTTTGGGCGTGGAAGGGGAGTCAATTTTGATTTCTTTGGACTTGGAGGGAATCGCGGTTTCCACCGGTTCGGCTTGCGCCTCCGGAAAATTGGATCCGTCCCACGTTCTGTTGGCCATGGGAATAAAGCCGGAGGCCGCGCACAGTTCTGTCAGGTTCAGTTTGGGCAAGACTACCACCGAGCGGGAAATAAAAAAAACGGTAAAAGTTTTACCGCCGATTATAAAAAAATTGCGCGAAATGTCTCCGATGTAAAATTTAATGCTTAAGGTTGTTTTGCCTTTACGGGCGCGAACGGCCGTTCGCTCCCAACCGGTTGTTATTGGAATTGCGGTATCGTAAGACCGTTCCCGCCTTGTCCGCTTAACGCGCCTTCCGCCTCATCTCCACTTTTCATATTGGAAATTCGCTTGTTTTGCCCGCCGTAACTAAACGGATCATTGATGGCGCCGAGTTCGCGAATTTTTTTCTTTTTTTCAATTTTCGCCATAATTTTATTGAATTTGTCCATATCAACGGTCAGGGGCGCGACTTTTTGCCGTAAAATCAAAATTTCCTCGGATTGAGTTATTGTCTGGTAAAAGTTTTTGTACAAAAACGAAGATACCGCGATTATCGCGACAATCGTGGCGATTGTGGTTAACACGCTGAAGTATATGTTTATTTTTTGAATATTGAGTTTGAATTTTACCATATACCTTTTCTGTTAAGATATTTCAATTATGCCCGTTTATTTCCAGTATGTGTCGGCGAAAATCAGCATACTGACATTGCTTCCTCCCGTTCGCGCGCCGGGGACGGACGGCTTTGACCCGGAGTAGGTCAACTCCAATGAATTTATGTTTATGTAATAATCAAGCGCTTCCAAGTTTATCAAATAATTTAACTGGTCAATGAACTCGCCCTCGGTTGTGATTTGCAGCGGAGTTTTTTTGTATCCGTTTTGCTGTGAGCTTTTGGATGAAAGCAGGTTTATGTTCTGGGAAACGCGGTTCTCGCCGGCTATTTTTTCCATAGCGGTGATAAATTCCAGGACATTATCTTCGTCAATAAATATTTTGTCCAGCTCCGATATTTGGGGCGATACCGTCCGCAGGTCTTCGGACAATTTTTTTAAGCTTTGCCCTTTTTTGTATTTGATTTCCAGCCCGATTCTTTGCGCTTCAATTTCATTTTTAATGTTTTTAATGTCATTGATGGACGGGATAACCACGAACCATATAATGCCCGCTATTGTGGAGGGGAGCAAGACAATGGTGATAATTATTTTTTTTCTTAAATCAATTTTTGAAAAAATATTCAAATCCATAAAAATTTCGGTAATTACAAGTTATTCGCGGGCGCGATATTTTTTAATATTAATTTCGCGTTTAGCCCGAAATTAATATTTTCTTTTCGCAGTATATTTTTAATCGGCGATTTGACCTCGGTAAAAATTTCAGAATTTTCCAAATTATTTTTTAGCCCGAGCAAATCGTCGCGGGTTTTGGCGTTGCCTACGAGCTTTATCGTCAAATCTTTTTTGTTTAACTTCAAGGACGATAAAGTGACGCCATCGGGAGTGGCCTTGGCTATCGCCTCAAGCAAGTAGGACCACGGAACGCGTTCGTTTTGGATTTGCGCGACAATGTTAATCCGCGAATTGATTTTTCTTACTTTTTCGGAATATTTTTTGCCATCGTTGCCGGTTACCAGAGTTGTTTGCGCGACAACTTTGTTGAAATTGTTTTGCAGTATCAGTTTCGCGGACAATAAAATAATCGCGATAATTATCACGATAATCATCAAGACAAAATTCATTTTTTTAAGCAATGAATAAATATGCCTTGATTTTACTTCTCGTTTAAGCTCTTGTGACGCGAGATTTAGAGTCAACATAGTGGACGCAATTTAAATATACGGCTCGCAGTTTTAGAATTAAAACTTCAAAGCCCAAACGCCAAAAATTAAATTATTCGTTTAAGCGTTTTCGCGCTTGGATTTGATTTGGCGTTTTGATTTTGTGCTAAAATTTCAATTTACAATTCATCAATAAACACCCCCCTTAAGGCCAGCCCGATAGCCGTGGCAAAGGCCATACTGTCGTTTTGCGTTATTTTGGATGTTTTGTCCTTGGCCTTTGATGAAAAATCGGTGTTCACGCTGTGCGTTTCCGAAAATATTTTTGAAATTTTTTGCCGATCTTCGTTCAGGTTAATCAGGGCGTCGCCCAGCTCCACTTTAACCGGAAGATGCTCGCTCAATATTTTGTCCAGATTCTTGATATTCGCGCCTCCGCCGCAAAGCAGTATCTTGTCAATAGGGCCGTAATCGGGAAAATGGCGATCATAGAACATAATGGAGTTGTTGATTTTCGCGGTTAACTCCTTTATCATTCCGTATAGCGTGTTTTTGATTATTCCTCTGGCTTTGTTTTTATCAAGCCCGCAGATGATTTTCGCTTTTTCGGCTTTTCTGGCGTCAATTTTTAACGTTTCAGCTATTTTTTTCGTTATTTCGTTTCCCGATATCGGCATGGTAAAGGAAAAAAGGATGGTATTTTTTGAATAAACGGTCATATTTGAGCGCTTGGCTCCGATGTCAATGATTCCGTAATTTTTGCCCGTCCGCCCCTTGAACTTATAATGTTCCTCGGCCAACAAGCCGCGGCAAAGCGAAACCGGTTCTATTTCCAGGGCCGTTATGGACAATTTCGCCTCGTCCAGCAGGTCTATGTATTGATTAACGATATCTCGCGGAGCGGCCCCCACCAATATTAACCGTTTGTCGGGCAAGTCCTTGATTAATTGCCAGTCAAAATATATTTCATCAATCTCCATGGGAACATGCTTTTCAATTTCGGCCTCAATGGTTTTTAAAATATTTTCTTCCGTTTTTTGAACTTCAATTAATTTTATGAAAGTTTTTGACTCGGGCAGGCAGGTAACCACTTCTCTGCTTGTCGTGTTGCCGTATTTCGGCTTGTCAATTAACGCGTTGACGGCCTTAATTATCTTTTCTTTGTTTTTTATTTCTCCATCTTCAAACAGGCCTTCCGGCAAATTTGTTTTACCCAAGGCTTGTATGGAGATTTTATCGCCCGTCTTTTTGAGCTGTACCAGCTTAAGGGATAAATCGGATATATCCAGCCCGAGCGGGTAGTTGTAACTGCCGGAAAAAAACATAAGAATTGAAACTTGGGCGCTACGGACGCTTATGGCGAATTAAATTATTCGCGAATTCGCGGCGCCTTAAATCGCTTGAGTTATTCGTATGATATTATTATAACACAAATTGGAATAAAAAAAAATATTTTTTGAAAGCGGGGCAAGGTTTTTCGCGGAAAAGACGAGGACAAGGGGAAACGATTTTTATTCGCGGCGATTTGTGGTATAATGACGGTATATGGCGGCGGCGCCTTGGGTTATCCCCATTTATCATGGCAACGGTTGGCCGTGAGTCGCGCGCGTGTCCCGTTAATCGCGTATGTTTGACATAAATTACATAGAACTGTTTAAGAATTTGCGGCCGGAGATAGCGGTGATGCTGATTGCCTTTATTCCCGTTGCCGAGCTCAGGGTTTCAATTCCGATTGCCTTGGGGGTGTATAAGATGTCGGCGCCGGCGGCGATTTTTTGGTCGGCGTTGGCCGATATTATCATTTCCGCGATTATCATATATTCCTTAAATCCAATATATAAAAAACTGACGGGAAGACTTGGAATAATTGACAGGTTTTTCATTTGGCTGTTTGGAAGAACCCGAAAGAGATTTTCCCGTAAATACGAAATTTGGGGCAATATAGCTTTGGTGTTGTTCGTCGCCGTTCCCTTGCCCGTTACCGGCGCGTGGACCGGATCGCTCGCTTCTTGGCTGTTCGGCATTCCCAAGGGCAGGGCTTTGTTTTATATCTCGTTAGGTGTTATAATATCAGCAGTGATAGTAACCTTGATAAGCTTGGGGATATTTTCCGTTTTTTAAACGCGAAACAATCCGCAACAAAACTAAAAACTACAAGCTACAAGCTACAAGCTAAAATATATGAATAACAAAATTGTCATTGCCAACTGGAAGATGAAGCTAAGTTTGGCGGAAACCTTGGAGTTGGCGAAAAAAATGAAAAATAAATTCAAGGGCTTCTCCGGCAGCGAAGTGGTGATTTGCCCCAATTCGCTCTCTTTGATTGAGGTCGGAAAAATCATAAAGGGCGGTCCGCTGAAACTGGGAGCGCAAAATGTCTTCTGGGAGGACAGGGGCGCCTATACCGGAGAAATTTCTCCCAGTATGCTAAAAGAGGCCGGATGCGAATACGTTATTATCGGACATTCGGAACGCCGCAAGTATTTGCTGGAAAACTACGAAATGATTCATCAGGAGTTTAAGGCGGTATTGGGCGTTGAAGGCTTGACGCCGATAGTTTGCGTGGGCGAAGAAGCGGAGGAGAGGAAGACCGACCGGCGGGATTTTGTCTTGGTTGATCAGCTTCAGCAGGCGTTGGGCGGAATAAATTTGCTCGGCGACCAGCGAGTAATAGTCGCCTATGAGCCGATTTGGGCGATTGGCTCCGGCGTGGCCATTGAGCCGGAGGAAGCCGAGTACGCGCATAAAATCATTAAAATTTCCCTGCGCGATATGTTCGGGATGAAGGTGGTTAAAAACAATTTCCGCATTATTTACGGCGGAAGCATATCAAGCAAGAACGTGAAAGAGTTCACGAATTTGGAGGGGGTTGACGGCTTATTGGTCGGCGGGGCCAGCTTGGACGCGGGAGAGTTTTATAAGATTGCGAAAGCGATTTAAATAAAAATTTCTACCGGCTTTTAAACTAGGGTAAAACTTCTACCGGCTTTTAAGCCGGGGTTCTTGCGGCTTTAGCCGCTGTACCGACACGCGGCTAAAGCCGCAAGAACCCTGAGCTAAAGCTCGGTAGAAGAAATAAATTCGGTAAAATAAATAAATTATGTTAGTACATATTAAAGATTTGGTAAAAGAATCACAAAAAGGAGGCTACGCCGTCGGCGCTTTCAATGTCCATAACCTTGAATCAATTTTGGGAGTGGCGCGCGCCGCCGTTCGCGCCAAATCACCTGTCATTATTCAGGTTTCCGAAGGGGCGATTAAATATATGGGGCTAAAGCCCGTCACTCACATCGTTTCCACCGTAGCCAAAAATGTCGCCGCCAAAGTTCCCGTCGCCCTGCACTTGGACCACGGGAAAAGCCTGGATACGATTTTTGAGTGCATTAACGCCGGTTTTTCTTCCGTTCATATTGACGCCTCCGACCTTCCCTTGGATGAAAATATCGCTTTAACCAAGAGGGTGGTGGAGATTGGACACGCTAAAAACGTGTGGGTGCAGGGAGAGGTCGGGGTAATAGTCGGAGGACACGGACAAACGGGGAAAGAACTTAAGATTCCTTTGGCCAAACTGGAAGACGTGGAGCAATTTGTCAAAAAAACCAAGGTTGACACCATTGCCGCCGGCATAGGCACGGCGCACGGAGTTTACGCGGAAGAATATATTAAGTTCAGCTTATTGAAAAGCATTAAAGAGAAAACCAAGATTCCGTTCGTGTTGCACGGAGCGTCCGGCATAGACGACAATAAGATTAAAAAAGCGATAAAAATGGGAGTAAACATAATCAACATCGGCAGTGATATTAAGATTGCCTTTTCCAAGACTCTGATTGATAATTGTTTGAAAAACAGGAAAGAGACCGACCCGAGGAATCTGCTTCGTCCCACGATTCAAGCGGTTGAAGATGTCGTGTTTAACAAGATGAAGTTATTCGGCAGCGCCGGAAAAGTGGACGTGGGAGAGGTGAAAACTTAAAGGTTAAAGGTTTACAAAATTGGAAAGCTTGTAAACTTTCCAATTTTTTGCTAAGCGAAGCGATATGTATAACATAATTCCGTTAATTCTGATTTTAATAAGTTTAAGCGTTATCATAATTATTACGGTCAAAAAGTTTCCCGTTTTGGCCAATTTGGACGTGGAAAACATTCCCAAGGAAAAAGAGGCGAGATTTAAGGAGCAAATTATCAGCGGCCGGTTGAAAAGAAATATTATCAAATGGGTATCCAAATTTACGCGGTTTGTCGCGCCGGCGGCGCGAGCGGTCAATGATTTTTTTAAATGGTCGTATCATAAACTGCTTGAATTAAAAGACACTTACAAAAACAATGAAGCGTTGCCGCGAAAGGAAGCGGAAAAAAGAGCGGATGAATTATTGGCTGAGGCGGAGGAGCTGATTCAGGACGAAGAACTGGATAAAGCCGAGAAAAAATTGATTGAAATTATAAACTTGGACAATAAAAACACGGAGGCGTTCAGAAAATTGGGAGAACTTTATTTTGAACGAAAGAATCTGGAAGAGGCGAGGCAGACCTTTGAGCATGTCATAAAACTGGAACAAGGGGAGAGCGGAGAAATTTATTTTAATCTGTCATTGGTGAACAGGGATATGGAGAATCTAAAAGAGGCGGCGGATAATATCAAGAAAGCGCTTGAATTTGAGCCGAATAATCCCCGCTATATTGACACGGCGCTTCAAATAAGTATAATGAATAAAGATAAGGCGGAAGCGCTTAACGCTTACGGCCGGTTAAAGGAGGTTAATCCGGATAATCAAAAACTGGACGAGATGAAGGCGCGGATTGACGCTATGTAAAACAGTTGAGGGTTTGCAAAGTTATAAAGTTTGTAAAGTTATAAAGTAATCAATAACTTTATTAACTTTATAACTTTTTGCTTTGCGACTGTTTCGTTACGCCGAAATAGCTCAGTGGTAGAGCACTTCCATGGTAAGGAAGGGGTCCCGGGTTCAAATCCCGGTTTCGGCTCAAAAAGCCCCTTAATAAAGGGCCCGCGCCGAGCTTGCCGAAGCAGAATGGGCGGTAGGTTGATTTTTTTATGTATTTATGTTAAGTTGGTTAAAGATGAAGTTTTTAAAACAGTCCCTTTGTAAGGGTTTTTTTATTTAAACCGAAATTAAAAATCGGCAATCGTAAATCAAACATTACTCGGGTCGGTACTCAAGCGGTCAACGAGGACAGACTGTAAATCTGTTGGCTTTCGCCTTCGCAGGTTCGAATCCTGCCCGGCCCACCACGAAATTCGCGATTTTCACGAATTTCCAATAAATCAAAACAAGGAGGGCAAGATGAGAAAATTTTTACTGTTCGCGGTTCTTTTTTTGTTAATCGTCGGCTGTGACGCCGGTGGTAAAGAAAGGGAAGTGGTAAAAAGAAAAACAATCACAAAAGGAGGTCCGGTCGCGGCCATGGAATCGGGAGAAGAATACTGCTATCGGATTATATCGTATGACCGCAAAACCGGGATGATGGTACATGTCTCCGACGAGATTTGCGAAACCAAGCCATAAGCGTGAATTTATGGAGGCTAAGTTTCCGGACGGAAATTTAGTCTCTTTTTGTTTGCCGGTTTTAATGAAAATATTGTATTATAA
>JALUVW010000133.1 GCA_027020105.1 Candidatus Falkowiibacteriota bacterium | reverse complement strand
GCTAAAAATTGTTTGAGCGAATTTTCAAGATAAAAATCATTAAGCAAGGAAACAAAATTATGCCGGAACTTCCGGAGGTGGAGACAATTAAAAATGACTTAAAAAAGGTTGTCCTGAACAAAAGGATTGCCGAGGTTGAGGTTGGGAAGAAAAAAATAATCAAAGGCGATTACGGAGATTTTTTAAAAGTGTTAAAAGGCAACGCTTTTCAGGATATTTCCAGGGTGGGCAAATTGATTATTTTTCACTTAAAAGGCGGAAAATATTTATTGGTTCATTTAAAAATGACCGGCCAGCTGGTTTATGACGCCGGCCGCGGATACGTGAAAGGGGGCCATGAAATACCGGGGATGATTGATGAATTTCCGAATAAATACAGCCATATTATTTTCAGATTTGTTGATGGCTCCGCGTTGTACTTCAATGATATGCGGCAATTCGGTTATTTGAAAATAGTCGGCGAAAATGAGCTGAAAGCGATAAAAAGCGAATACGGCATAGAGCCGCTGTCCGGCGATTTTAAGTTTAAGGATTTTAAAGATATTTTTAAAGGCAGAGCAGCGGCCGTTAAATCCGTGTTAATGAATCAGAAGCTGGTAGCGGGAATAGGGAATATTTACGCGGACGAAATATTGTTCAAATCGGGCATAAGGCCGGACAGAACCGCGGGAAGCTTGGCGAACAACGAATTAAGGAAAATATTTAAAGCCGCGGAGAGCGTATTAAAGCAAGCGATAAAGTATCGCGGCACCACTTTTTCCGATTACGTGGACAGTGGAGGCAATAAGGGAAATTTTACCAAATTTTTGAAAGTGTACGGACGGGAAGGGGAGAAATGCCGCGAATGCGGCCGGCTGATTAAAAAGACAAAAATCAGCGGGCGGGGGACAAGGTATTGTCCGAAATGCCAGAAATAAGAAGCAAACAAAAAGGCCCGCGATCCGCGGAGCCAAAACGCGAGCCGTGACGTTAGCAAAGTTTGGGGGCGAACACCGTTCGCCCCTACGGCTTTTTTTTGTTTGCCAATTTGTTTTAAAATGTTATATTATAAAGATGTGCTTGGAATTTAAAATATGCGACTTGAAACGCGTTAAAATATTCTAAACTCCAAATTGTTTATTTTGAGTTACGCGTATTTTTATGTCAAAATTCGTTCACCTGCATACCCATTCCCATTACTCCCTGCTGGACGGCCTCGCAAAAATTGACGAGCTTGTTGAGCGCGCCAAAAATGACGGAGCGCCGGCTTTGGCTTTGACCGACCACGGGGTGATGTATGGTTGCGTGGAATTTTACCAGAAATGCAAAAAGGCCGGCATTAAGCCGATAATCGGGGTGGAAGCGTATTTGGCTCCAAATTCAAGGCACGACAAGATTACCAAAGAGGACGAAAAGAATTATTATCATTTGATACTGCTTGCCAAAAATTATGATGGTTACAAAAATTTAATCAAGCTTACGAGCATCGCCCATTTGGAAGGATTTTATTATAAGCCGCGCGTTGATTGGGAGGTTTTGCGGAAATACAGCGGCGGGTTAATCGCCATGACCGCCTGTCTTGGCGGGGAAATTCCGCGGTTAATCCGAATCGGAAAGCCGGAAAAAGCGAAGGAAAAAATTTTGGAATATAATCGGCTTTTCGGCCGGGGGAATTTTTATTTGGAAATACAGGACCATCCGGAGCTGGAAGGCCAAACCGAAGTTAACGAAAAATTGATAGAATTTTCGCGGGAGCTGGATGTGCCGTTGGTGGCCACCAACGACGCGCATTATTTGGAAAAGGAAGACGCGGAAGCGCAAGACGTTCTTTTGTGCCTGCAAAACAAGAAAAAGAAAGACGACCGCGACCGGATGAATATGACCGGAGTGGATTATTCTCTGCGTCCGGGCAGGGAAATGGCGGAGGCTTTCAAGGATGTCCCCGAGGCGATAGAAAACACGGTCAAAATCGCGGATAAGTGCGATTTGGAGCTTAAACTCGGCAATATTCAACTGCCGTATTTTATGGTGCCGGACGGAGAAGACGGGAACAGCTTGTTGAGGAAATGGTGCGAGGAGGGGATAAAGAAAAGGTACGGGTTTTCGCGATCGGCCGTTGCCGATGGGGCGCCCGCCCTAAAAGAGGTTAGGGAAAGAATGGACTATGAATTGGAAGTGATTAAAAAAATGGGCTGGCCGTCTTACTTTCTTATAGTCGCCGATTTCGTAAATTGGGCGAAAAAGAACGGAATAGTCGTCGGGCCCGGCCGCGGATCGGCCGCCGGTTCTTTGGTGTGCTATTTGACCGGAATTACCAATTTGGATCCGTTAAAATACGATTTGTTGTTTGAGCGGTTCCTAAATCCCGACCGCGTTTCCATGCCTGATATTGATCTGGACTTTGCCGATACTCGCCGCGATGAAGTCATACAATACGTGGAAAAAAAATACGGCCAAGATCGCGTGGCGCAGATTATCACTTTCGGAACAATGGCGGCGAGAGCGGCCGTGCGCGACGTGGGGCGCGTGCTGGATTATCCGTATGATTATTGCGATAAACTCGCCAAAATGATTCCCATGTTTATGGGGCTGGACGAAGCCCTAAAAACCGTTCCCGAACTGAAAGAAATTTACAAAGAGGACGCCGCCAAAAAAATATTGGATTTCGCCAAAAAGCTGGAGGGGGTGGCGCGGCACGCTTCCACCCACGCTTGCGGAGTGGTCATCGCCAAAGATCCCCTCACCGAATATGTGCCCCTGCAACACGCCTCGTCATCCGACAAAAGCATTGTGTCCCAGTATTCCCTTCATCCGATTGAAGATTTGGGATTGTTGAAAATGGATTTCTTGGGATTAAAGAACTTAACCATTATTGAGAGCGCCGTTAAGATCGTTAAAAACACGCGCGGCATTGATATTGATATTGACAAAATTCCTCTGGACGATGAAAAAACATACAAATTATTCAGGGACGGAGAGACCACGGGCGTGTTTCAGTTTGAATCATCCGGTATGAAGCGTTATATGCGCGAATTAAAGCCAACGGAGTTTGAGGACATTATCGCCATGGTCGCCTTGTATCGCCCCGGGCCGATGGAATGGATACCGGATTATATCGCCGGCAAGCACGGCAAGAAAAAGCCGAGTTATTTGCATCCCAAATTGGAGCCGATTTTGAATAAAACATACGGCGTGGCGATTTATCAGGAGCAGGTTATGCGCATGGCTCGCGATTTGGCCGGATTCACCATGGCCGAGGCCGATGTTTTACGCAAGGCGATGGGTAAAAAAATTCCCAAACTGCTGGCGGAGCAAAAAGAAAAATTTGTTGACGGTTGCGTCAAGAACGGCATTGCCAGCGCTTTGGCGGAAAAGATTTTCTCCTTCATTGAGCCGTTCGCCGGCTACGGCTTTAACAGGAGCCACGCCGCCTGCTACGCTTTAATCGGTTATCAGACCGCCTACTTGAAAGCGCATTGGCCCACGGAGTTTATGGCGGCGCTTCTGACCGCCGACCAACAAAACATAGACAGAATCGCCGTTGAGATTGAAGAGTGCCGCAAAATGGGCATTGAGGTGAAGAGCCCGGACATAAACCAATCCTTCGGTTCGTTTACG
Source organism: Candidatus Falkowiibacteriota bacterium (assembly GCA_027020105.1). Taxonomy (GTDB): domain Bacteria; phylum Patescibacteriota; class Patescibacteriia; order Patescibacteriales; family SZUA-104; genus SZUA-104. Next base: position 8,083 of record JALUVW010000133.1, on the reverse strand, counting down.
GCAGTAACCGCCGGCACCGAGAAAAACGAAGTGGTGGACAAAAACGCGGAGGTGAAGACGATACGATTCGGATTGAAAGCCATTAAGAATGTGGGAGAAAATATCGCCGACGCGATAATCAAGGAGCGAAAAGAAAACGGCCCGTTTAAAGACATAACCGATTTCTTGGAGCGCGTAACCAACAAGGACTTGAACAAGAAGTCGTTGGAAAGTTTGATTAAGAGCGGAGCGCTGGATAAATTCGCCGAACGGGGGCAATTTTTGGCCAATATGGAAAATTTGCTTAATTTCAGCAAGGAAATAAGCAGGTCGCGGGAAAACGGGCAGGAAAGTTTGTTCTCCAACGCCCCCGCCTTGAACGTGGAGCGCAAAATCAAATTACGGCCCGCCCCGCCGGCCGATCGGCGGGAAAGCTTGGCGTGGGAAAAGGAATTGCTGGGCGTTTACATTAGCGAGCACCCTTTTAATGAGTATAAGAAGCATTTGGAGAACATAATTGAGCCTTTGGCCGGTTTGGCCCCGCGAGCGGGCGTGAAATCCGTGAATATTGCCGGAATAATATCAAACATTAAAAAAATCAATACCCGCAATAACGAGGCAATGTTATTCGTAAAAATTGAAGACGCGGCCGGCAATATGGAAATTTTGGTTTTCCCCCGCCTTCTCAAAGAAACGAAATCAATTTGGCAGGAAGGGAGAGCGGTCCTTTGCCAAGGAAAATTATCCGACAAGGACAAGGAAACGAAGTTATTGGCGGATAAGGCCGTTTTGCTGGACTTGGAGGATATTCAAAAGTCCGTAAAAAATTTTGAGGCGATAAGCGGACGGGACGCGCCGCCGCGGTTCGCGCGCGCCGGCGGCAATGGCGGCAATTCGGTTAACGGGGGCGCTTTGAAAAATTCACCGGCGAAGCCGTTAAAACTGGTCCTCAACCAAGACCTTGACAAAGCCATGCTCAACAAACTGCGAGAATTATTTATCAAGTATTCGGGGGAGAGCAAGGTTTACTTTAAAGTGAAGCATGGAGACGGCGACAAAATTTTGGAAACAGGCTTCCGCGTGAATAATAACGAGTCCTTGATTCAGTCAATAAACAATGTACTGGGAGACGCGATTACGATAGTGGACAGATAGCGGAATATTTATTATAATAAAATTATAATAAAAACAGGCGACCGGAGGAGTAAAAATTTCCGGCGATTATTGATTTGCCGTTATTTTGAGCGAAAAAGTCAATCTCGCTGGATGTGCCGAGTATTTACGAGTATTTATAAATTAAAAATAATTTTTTAGCGCGTTAGCGCGGTAAAATTTCCTACGCGGAAGATTTTGTCGCCTAAAAAACATATAATATGAAGAACATTGAAGGATTATCGCGGCCGGAAGTTTATATGGGAAAATTTGAGCGGCCGATAAAAAAATTCGTTGAAAAATATTTTGCCACTGATTTGCGGCGCCGGCCGGGAATATTGGAATTTGACATCAGTAACCCAAGACCAGAAGATATGTCGGTTTTGCGATCAGGCGATTTTGAAATTAAAAATTTCAGGACAGTGAAGGCAAACAGCGAAATCAAGGGTTTTCATTTTTATGTCGGGAAAACAGAAATTAACATAAGCGGAAATTCCGCCAAGGAAATTATAGCCGCCGCCGATAACCAAGAATGATAATTCGCGGCAACGAATTTGTAATTCCCGAAATTAGAAATCATAATTTAGAAATTTAAGCCTTATGCCCGTAAAAAATAAACGAAAAAAAGTTAACGTGAAAATTCATAAAACCGAAAAACCGCCATCTGACGATTTCGGCATTGACCTTAAATCGGTAATGGAGGAGGAAGAGGCGTTAAGCGGGAGCCGGCAAATATCGAGGAAGAACATCAAAGAGCGCAAATCCGCCCCAAAATCTTCCAAAAAACTTCCGAATTCCGACATTCGCGGAGAAGAACGCCCCGTATTCGCGAGGCGGCCGTCCGCTCGGCCCCAATACTCGCGAAACGAACTCAAAGAAGACGCGGCGGAAAAACAACAAGCGGTACGGTTAAGCGTATATCGCAAAATAGCTTACAGTTTTATCGGGCTGACCTTGGTTTTGCTTGCCATTATTTCTTATTTTTCTTTTACCAAAACAACCATTACCGTTGTTCCCGCGCGGGAAAAAATCAACGGCGGTTTAATAGTGGATGTTTACGATAAAGACAAAAATAAAACGCTCGGACCGGGCGCGGTTTTTGGCGCGGTTGATCGCGTGGAAATCAAGAAAACAAAAACTTATGCCGCCACCGGTTCGGAGGTAATCGGAGAAGAAGCGACCGGCAAAGTCGTTATCATAAACAATTACACCAAGAACCAGCCGTTGGTCGCCACCACTCGGCTCCTCTCCGCCGACAACAAATTGTTCAGGATAAAAAACACGGTCAACGTTCCGGCCGGCGGAACCGTGGAGGTGGAAGTTTACGCCGATGATCCCGGACCGGATATGGCAATCGGTCCGACAAGGTTCACCATACCCGGGCTTTGGGCCGGATTGCAGGATAAAATTTACGCTGAAAGCAAGGAGCCGATGCGGTATCGGCAGAATGCCAAGAAAAACATTACTCGGTCGGATATTGACGCCGGGCTTCGGGACGTGAGAAAAAGCTTGCTCGCGGCCGCGAAAAAGGAAATAAGCGAAAAATACAAAAATTATAACCAAGCGGTGTATGAGATAGACGAGAATTCGGTAAGCGTTGACATTGACGGCAAAGCCGGAGAAGAAAAGGATAAATTTTCAATAACTATGTCCACCATGGTGAAAGTGGCGGCGTTTAACGATGAGGCGATTAAAAAAATGGCTCGCGACAAATTGATTTCAAGCATTTCCGGCGGAAAAAAACTGGAAGAATTCAACGAGGACGACATTGTTTACAGTTTGGACAAACATGACCCAAATCAGGGCGTGGCCGCGGTGAACGTTTCCTTCAGCGGCGAGACGGCGCCGAAGGACGCGGCCGGCATTATTGACACGGAAAAAATATTGGGGTTAACTCGCGAGCAACTGGACGATTATTTGGATAATTTGCCGACGATAGCGGGCTACGAAGTTAAATTTTCGCCGTCTTTCATCAAGAAGGCGCCCAATTTGATTGACAGAATAGAGGTTAAAATCAAGAATTAAGAGTTAAGGCCATATGATTAAAAAAGACGACAATTTGGAGGTTGCGCGGCACTCCTTGGCGCATATTATGGCGGCGGCGGTATTTGAATTGTGGCCGAATGTCAGATTCGCGATTGGGCCCGCGACTGAAAACGGATTTTATTATGATTTCGATTTCGGTAAAGACAAGGTGAGCGAAAACGACTTAATAAAGATAGAGAAGAAAATGAATCATATAATAAGGCGGGGCTTAAAATTTGAGAAATCGGAATTAAGCGTGGAGGAGGCGATTAACAAAGAAAAGAAGGCGAAGCAGTTATACAAATTGGAATTAATTCAAGATCTGAAAAAAGGCGGCGAGAAAAAGGTTTGTTATTATGAATTGGGAAATTTTAAAGATCTTTGCCGCGGACCGCATATTGAATCAAGCGGGAAAATCGCGAAGGGAAGCTTTAAATTGACAAAATTGGCCGGCGCGTATTGGCGGGGCGACGAAAAGAACAAAATGTTGACCCGTATTTACGGAGTCGCCTTCGCGTCCAAAAAAGAGCTGGACGAATACTTGAATATGTTGGCCGAGGCCGAGAGAAGAGACCACCGCAAAATAGGCAAAGAGCAGGGATTGTTTATTTTTTCCGACTTAATCGGGCCCGGATTGCCCGTATATACCGACAAGGGGGCGATTGTCAGAAATGAGATTATAAAATATTCCAACGAGCTTCAAAGGGAGATCGGCTACAACGAGGTCCATACTCCGAACATAAACAAGGCCGAACTTTTCAAAATATCGGGGCATTATGACAAATACAAGGACGATATGTTCAGGGTTGCTTCCAATTATTCCGACGAGGAATACTACTTGAAGCCGATGAATTGTCCGCACCATACGCAGCTTTACGGCTCGCGGAAAAGAAGTTACAAGGAACTTCCTTACAGGGTTTCGGATTTTGCCAACTTGTATCGGGACGAAAAACCGGGAGAATTAAGCGGTTTAAGCAGGTTAAGATGTTTCAGCCAAGATGACGGCCATTGTTTTTGCCGTGAAGATCAAATAAAAGATGAATTTGTCTCGGTGCTCGGGGTTATCAATAAAGCGATGAAAACCTATAATATGGAATACGAGATTCGGCTCTCCTTGTGGGATCCCGACAATCCGGATAAGTACCTGGGAGACGCCAAGGTTTGGGAGAAGTCGCAGAAATTATTGGAGGACATATTGAAAGAAAATAAAATCAGCTACCGCAAAAAAGAAGGCGAGGCCGCTATTTACGGCCCGAAAATGGACTTGATTTCCAAGGATTCGCTGGGAAGGGAATGGCAGATTTCAACCATTCAGCTTGATTTCATAATGCCCGAGAGATTTGGGCTTACGTACGTCAACGAAGAGGGCAAAGAGGAAACTCCGGTGATGATTCACAGGGCGATTGTCGGCTCCCCGGAAAGGTTTATGGGCATATTGATTGAGCATTATGCCGGCGCGTTTCCGGTTTGGCTTTCTCCGGTTCAAGTGAAAATCATCTCGGTCGGAGAAAAGCATATTGATTATTGCCGAAAATTGGCCGGTGAGTTCGCGGAAAACAATGTCAGGGTTGAAATTGACGACAATAACGAGACGGTGGGCAATAAAATCAGGAAGGCGGCCGGAGAGAAGGTTCCGTACGTGCTGGTAATAGGCGATAGGGAGATGTCCTCCGAAAAATTGGCTGTTCGCGACAGAGGCAAAACAAAAATCAGGGAGATTGCCAAGGATAAATTCGTTAAGGAGATTGAGGAAAAAGTGAAACATAGAATTTTTGAGTTATAATATAATTTTCGCGTAATTAAAAATAACGTTATTTTTTGGGTTTTAAGTGTTTTTTATCCAAAATTAACGTTATTCAAACATTTTATGATGAAAAAATTTTTATTCTCTTTTTTGGCCTTGGCCCTTGTTTTGCCAATGGCGCCCGTCCTTCCGGCGGCCGCGGCCGGCGAGGTTTGCGGCATGGACGGCGTAACTTATAAGTCGGCCGAGGCGGCCGAGGCGGCCGGAGTTGATGTTTCTTACGATTTCGCCTGCACGACCGTTACCGATGAATCAAATTTATATGAATCCAAGAAAGACATTAATTTTGCCGGAATGCTGATTGAAATCGGCTCAACCGATATTCCGACGAATATCATTGTTCGCGACAATAAAACCGGAAAGGACTATACCATTAACGTAACGAGCGATACCGTGCTGGGGCAACGCCGGGACCAAGCCACAAGTTTGTCCGATTGGATTCCCGGGGACCAGATTAGAGTAATCGGAAAGAAAAACGAAAACACGGAAGACGTTGAATCCACGATTCTAATCAACCTCTCAATCAGGATAAGGTCAAACAAAGGAGCGAACGGATGGATTGTGAACATTGATAAAGACGCGAAGGAAATCACTTACCAATGGATGAACAAAGAGCATACTTTCAGGTACGACGACAATACCCGTTTCGTGGCCGGATTGAAAAATCCCGCCTCCGTGGACGACCTGAAAGAAGGGGATAGAATTCGCGGCCGTCTTTTGGTTCGCGCGGGAGAGATGCCGTTGGCGAAAATCGTTATAGTCCTCAGGCGAGGAAGCGATTTGTTTATGAAGATTCGCACCTTTACGCCGGTGGTCACTTTGGTGCGGCTGGACAGCACGATTATTCCCACCACCATTCAGGTCAGAATGGATAAAACTCCGGGACTGCGCGCCAACGATGTCAATAATTTAATCGGCACCGAAGGGGCGCTGATAACGGTTAACATCACGGAGGACACCAAAATCGTCCGCAAGTATTTCGGGCGCGCCACTTTGGATGAGTTTTCGGTAGGCGATAAATTAAGGATTGTCGGCCGCGTCAATGATGACGGCACGGTTGACGCCAAAGTGGTAAAAAACACTTCAATTTGGAAGACTTCAACCCGGGGGCATGCCGGAGTGGTTACCGCCGTTGACGCCGGCAACGGCTACATAATGGTTAATTGGACGCCGATTAAACATTTGACCAGGAAACGGCTAAAGGAAAAATTGGCCGAAGCCCGAAGCTCGGAAAGCGTTACGGCGCAATCATTGCCGTCTTCACCGGATATTAGGCGAGCGAATGACGACGTGGGCGGTATGATCTCCAAGAGCAAAAACAAGAAAAAAGCTTTATCCAAAAGATTGAAACGAATGATTAAGAAGGTGAAAGCGAAAAAAGTCGGTAAGTTTTTGCGAAAAGTCAAGTATAAAAAAGTCAAGATAGACCGCATTAAACATAACGGAATCAAAGTAAAAGATTTGATTGAACGCTTGCCGGCCAAGGAAATAAGGGTGGACATAACCGAAGACACGAGAATAGTGGTTGGCACGAACAGTAACGCGACCATTTCCGACATCCAAATCGGCGATAAAGTTCGCGTTCGCGGCACCAAGCGCGCCGATTTGCCTTTGGTGGTGGCCGACACCGTCGTCGTGGTGAGCTCCTTGCCGGAAATTGAAGAGCCGGAAGATATGGACATTGACGAAATAAACGAAGTGGTGAGCGAAATAAGCACCGATGATACCGAAAACTCCATAGTGAAGGACTCTGATTCTGACACGGAGGAAGATATTACGGAAGACGATTCCGCCGCCGATTCCGGTGATTCGTCCGATACCGCCGATAACGGCGCTTCCGACGAAGACATTTAAACGGTAAAAATTAAAATCAGGACAACGCAATCTCTCGCCTTTTCAAAAAGCGAGAGATTGTGTTATTATATTTTTGTTGTTATTTAATTGTCGCTGAACGCTATGTTCGGCCCCGATTTTATGGATAATAAAACTTATCATATCGTGATAATCGGATGCCAGATGAATAAAAGCGATTCCGAACGGATTGCCGGCCTCCTTGAGAGTTACGGGTATGTCTTGTCCGAGAGAGACAAGGCCGATTTGGTCGTGATAACGACCTGCGGAGTGCGGCAATCGGCCGAAGACAGGGTTTACGGCTTAATTCCGAGAATCAAGAGGGTTAATCCCGGAGCAAAAATTATCTTAACCGGATGCTTGTCGCGGCGGGAGGACGTGAGAAGGAGACTGAAAAAATATGTGGACATTTGGATGCCGATTACGGAATTGGACGCCTTGGCTCGCGAGCTCAAGGTTAAAGCGCGCGCCGCGAAGGAGCCGCGGGGAATCTCCGGAGGATACCTTAAAATAAACCCCAAGCGCAATTCCAAATTCAGCGCCTTTGTGCCGATTGGCAACGGATGCGATAATTTTTGCGCGTATTGCGTTGTTCCGTACGCGCGCGGCCGGGAAGTTTATCGGGACGCCGACGAGATATTGAAAGAGGTGGAGGAATTGGCGGGCAAGGGTTATAGGGAAATTACCCTTATCGCGCAGAATGTGAACAGCTATCGGTCGGAAAACAAAAATCAAAAATCGGAAACAATAAGTTTTCCCGATTTGTTAAGGCGGGTCAATGACATTCCCGGTGATTTTTGGATTAGGTTCGCGACGAGTCATCCCAAGGATATGAGCGACGATTTAATCGGCGCGATCGCGGAATGCGAAAAAGTTTGCGAACATATTCATCTGCCCGTTCAGGCGGGGGACAATGAAATTTTGAGAAGGATGAACAGGAAATATACGGCGGAGCATTACATTAGCCTTATCAAAAAAATTCGCGAAAGCGTTCCTCGGGCAAGCGTAACGACCGACACGATTGTCGGCTTTCCGGGTGAAACAAGAGAGCAGTTTAACAATACGGCGAAGCTATACGAAGCCGTGAAATTTGATATGGCCTATATCGCGCAATACAGTCCGCGGTTCGGCACGGCGGCGGCCCAATTGGACGATGACGTGCCTCGGGAGGAAAAAAAGAGGCGGGAAGAGGAGCTGATGAAGATTTTGAGAAAAACGGCGCTTGAAAACAATAAAAAATATTTGGGCAAGACGGTTGACGTTTTGGTTGAA
>JALUVW010000132.1 GCA_027020105.1 Candidatus Falkowiibacteriota bacterium | reverse complement strand
AATGCTTATGTCAATTTTGTTTAAAATCAAAACAGTAAAACAAGCAAATACTCCCATACTCCAGAGTATGGGAGTATTTGTTGATGAGGAAAAGCGAGTCGCGAATAAACGAAACGAAAATACTCGCTTAAGTGAAAGTATGCGAGCATTTGAAGACAAGAAAATTTTTGAAGATAAAAAAATAAAAGAATATGTTTACGGGTTTGTCAAGCGATATTACTCCCGCAATCAATTTGAATTATTATATAATCAACTGCGGCAAAACTTTAACTGCGCGGAAACTTCCAGCGCGGGCAGGATTTTGGACGCCGTTTCCTTGCTCTTGGGATTCTGCGGCAACGAAAGAAATTACAAGCACGAACCGATTGATCTGCTGGAAAAAAATTCTTCTCTCCCGTACAAAATAAGCCCGAAACTCAAAACTCAAAACTCAAAACTTATTTTACAAACAACTCCCCTGTTTGAATATTTAATTAAAAATCTCCACAAAGATAAAAAACGCCTCGCCGCCACCGCCCAACTCTACATCGCGCGAGGACTGCGTAAAATAGCCGCGAGCCGCGAGCCGCGAGCCGCGAGCATCTACCTTTCCGGCGGCATCGCCAACAATAAAATCATCTCAAAATATTTAGAATCAAAGGGAGCGATAATAAACAAGAAAATCCCGCGCGGAGACGCGGGAATCAGCTTTGGGCAAATAATTTATTACGGGACTGCCGCCGAACGCCGGCGCGAGTGAACTTCTCCGCTTCGTTGAAAATTTTCCCCTAAAAAAAGACCGGCGAATTAAATTTCGCCGGCCGCGACTCTTCAATAAACGGATTTTAAAATTTTAGAGGCCCTTAGCTTTCTTAGCGCCTTGGTTTCTATTTGCCTTACTCTTTCCTTGGAAATGGACAAGCGTTTGCCGACCTCTTCCAGCGTGAGCGGGCAATCATTGCCGATGCCGAATCTGGTTTTTATCACCCGCGCCTCGGCTTCTCCTATCTCTTCCAGCGCCTTTTCAATGTGCTCCAATAATTCTTTTTGTTCAACCCTCGCGGAAGGAGAAGGAACATTTTCACTTTTGATGAAATCGGCCAACCTTGTTTTGTCGCCGGGCCCGATGGTGGCGTCCATGGGAATGGTGTCATAAGCGGATCTGAAAGCTTCGTCTATTTTTTCCACGGGCAACCCCATATAATCCGCTATCTCTTGACTGGTCGGCTCCCCGCCCGATTTCGCGGTTAATTCCCGGCGGACCTTAAGCGCCTTCCCGTAAAGCGCCGCCACATGGTTCGGCGCCCTGATTGTTTTTGATTGATCAACAATTCCTCTGAGCATCCCCTGCCATATCCACCAAACCGCGTGAGTGGAAAATTTTCCCCTTCTGTAATTAAACTTGCCAACGGCCTTGATGAGGCCGATATTCCCCTCTTGAATAAGATCAAGAAAAGGAAGTCCTTTGCCGGTATTCATTTTCGCGATATGCACCACCAGCCTCAAGTTGTGGATAATCAACGCCTCTCTGGCTTCTTCGTCTCCTTTCTCCATTCTTTTCGCTAACTCTATTTCTTTTTCCCGAGTGAGAACCGGGATGTTTTGTATTGAACGCAAATACGCGGCGGTCAAGTCATCGTTCCCGCGCTCCGGTATCTCGCGCTCTTCTTTCGCGTAACGCTTCCCCTCATAAGCCATGGCAACCCTCCTTTTTGATAAAATAAGTTTTTGTTAAAAGAGCCAAAATCAAAATAAAACCGTGTTCAACTTATCAAAAACAATGAAAAAGTCAACACCGGTCAACAAATTCGCGGAATCAATTTTCCTCTCGGCATTTCAATCGGCCGCAAACTTCCCAATTCAGTCTTCAAGTACACGCCTTGCCCCCGACTCGCGACTCCGATTATCTTGGCTTCCCTATTGAATTTTTTCAGCGCGCTCAAAACCTTATTCACGTTTTCGGGCGAAACCGCGGCGACAAAACGCCCTTCGGACGCCAAGGAAAAAACATCAAGCCCCAAAAGTTCGGTAACGGCGATTGTTTCCTTTTTGTACGGCAAATTTTTCTCATCTAAAACAATTTTAACTTTTGACTTTTCCGCCATTTCAACCAAATTGGCGGAAAGCCCGCCGCGAGTGGGGTCCTTGCAAGCGTTTAAATATTTACCGACTTTGGCGATTTCAAGGTTTATCGGCTTGGAATCGCTTTTTATTTTCGTCTTATAATTAAATCTTTTTGACAAAAGCGCGACCGTATGCTCGCCCAAATCTCCCGAAGCGATTATCGCGTCGCCAGGCCTTATTCCGTTATTGGGAATTACTCTTTTAACCAGCCCCACTCCGGCCGTGGTGATTTCAATTTTATCCATTTTCCCACTTTCCGTAACCTTTGTGTCGCCGGTGGCGACAGGCACGCCCGCCGCCTCGGACACCTCGCCTATTGAGGCGATAATTTTCATAAAATCGTCTTTCGGAAATCCCTCTTCAACGACAATGCTCAAAGAAACGCCCAACGGCTTGGCGCCCATTACCGACAAATCATTAATCGTCCCGCACATCGCGATTTTGCCGATATCGCCTCCGGGAAAAAATATCGGATCAACAATAAAAGCGTCCGTGGTGAACACCAACTTCCGTTTGAAGTCCGACTTCGCCTCCCCGAAGTCGGACTTCCGGACAGTTAAAATTGCCGCGTCATCTTCGCAATTCCGCCACCTACCTTTATAGCTCAACACCTTCCGAATATCTTTAAGAAGCTCCCACGATTTATACCCGCCCCCGCCATGGCCTAATTCTATCTTTTCATTTTTAAATTTTGAATTGTCATTTTCCATTTTGATTTTACGTTTTGATTTTTTTATCGGTCTAATTCAGTTTTTTGATTTAAATCCTTCATTGTCCTATAAAGTACCATAAAACGCGATAAAGCTCAACCGCTATTGACATATTACGGTTAATGGTATATTATAATATTAAAGCAATTCAAACCGCCCCGACAGGGCTGTTTTTTGATAGTATAACCGCGCCTAACAACATATATGAATAAATTAACCGAATACATCAAGGGCTCCGTTGAAGAAATGAAAAAGGTAACTTGGCCCACCAAAAAAGAAACATATAATTACACTTTATTGGTTATCGGCATCAGTCTGGCGGTTGCCGCTTTTCTCGGCGCTCTGGATTATATTTTTAACTTGGGGCTGGAACTTATTATAAAGTAGAAAATTGTAAAGTGCATAAGATTATAAAGCGTTCTGCTTTATTCGCGTCCGCCCAATAAAGTCATAACCTTGCAAGCTTTATAACTTGATAAAATTTCAATTAAACCTATGGCCAAACAAACATTAAATCAGGGTCGTCGCTGGTATGTTCTGCATACTTACTCCGGATACGAAGACAATGTCGCCAACAATTTAAAGCAAAGAATTGAATCCATGGATATGGAAGATAAGATTTTTAATATCCTGATTCCCACCGAGAAAAAAATCAAGATAAAAAACGGCAAAAGAAAGGTTGTTGAAGAAAGAATCTTTCCGGGTTACGTGCTGGTGGAAATGATAGTAAACGACGATTCATGGTATGTCGTCAGAAATACTCCGAATGTCACCGGTTTTATCGGCACCGGCACCATCCCCACCCCCATTTCCGAAGCGGAGGTCAAGGCGCTGCAAAAACGAATGGGCGTGGAAGAGCCGAAATTTAAAATTGATGTTTCGGTCGGCTCGCCGGTCAAAATTATAGATGGCCCGTTCAAAAACCTGGAAGGAAAGATTACCAGTATTGACGAGGCGAAAGGAAAAATCAAAGTGCTGGTTTCAATGTTCGGCAGAGAAACACCCGTTGAATTGGACTTTTTGCAAATTAAAAAAATATAAAATTCAGTTGTAAAGTTATAGAGTTTATAAAGTTATAAAGTACTTTACTTTATACGCTTCTGCTTTAACTAACTCTTAGCTTTACAAATTTTATAACTTTATAAACTTTTAACTGAAACCACTATGGCTAAAAAGATACTTACTAAAATCAAATTACAGATACCCGCGGGGCAAGCTAACCCCGCTCCTCCGGTTGGTCCGGCCTTGGGTCAGCACGGGCTTAACATACAAGAATTCTGCACGAAATTCAATGACGCCTCCAAAGACAAAATGGGAGACATTATTCCGGTTGAAATTACCGTTTACGAGGACAGGACCTATGATTTTATAATGAAGACTCCTCCGGCCTCCGTGCTGATTAAAAAAATCGGAAAATTCAAAAAAGGGTCCGGCAAGGCCTTGGCTGAAAAAATCGGATCATTAACCCAGGATCAACTTAGGGAAATCGCGGAAATCAAAATGCCGGACTTGAACACCGACGACATTGAGCAGGCGAAAAAAATCATAGCCGGCACGGCAAGGCAAATGGGAGTGGAAATAAAATAATTGGGATTCTTGGGATCTTTGGGATAAAGTTTAAATAATAAAATTTGTGGGAGAAAGACTAGTTAAAAGTTATAAAGTTCATAAAGTTATAAAGTAATTAATATTCAAAAACTTTATAACTTTATAACTTTATAAACTTTACAAACTATCTTCGCTCGCACCACGAAAAATATGGCAAAAAAACAAGAAGAAAAAATTGATTTTGACAAAACAAAATCATATTCAATTGAAGAAGCGGTTGAATTAACCAAAAAATTATCCAAAACAAAATTTGACGGCTCCGTGGAAGTCCACTTCCGCCTGGGCATTGACCCCAAAAAAGGCGAGCAGCAAATCAGGTCGGCGGTCAGCTTGCCGCACGGCACGGGCAAAACCGTCAAAGTGGCGGCATTTGTTTCCGAGGATAAAGAAAAAGAAGTTAAAGCGGCCGGCGCGGATTACGTCGGCGGCGATGACCTTATAGCGGAAATAAAGAAAACCGAAAAAACCGACTTTCAAGTGGCGGTCGCCGAACCGGCAATGATGAAAAATCTGGCGCAAATCGCCAAAATTCTCGGAACTCGCGGCCTGATGCCGTCCCCAAAGAACGAAACCGTCACTCCCGACCCGGCCGGAGCGGTGGCCGAATTGAAAAAAGGGAAAGTAAGCTTTAAGAACGACGACACCGGCAACGTCCATGTCGCTATCGGCAAAGTTTCCTTTGACGGCAAAAAATTGGTTGAAAATTATGAAGCCGTTTTGAACGCGATTAAAAAAGCCAAGCCATCCGCCGCCAAAGGAACTTACATAAAAAACATCTCAATCAACGCCACAATGGGCCCGGGAGTGAAAGTGAGCATCACGTAACATATAACATGAAACATGTAACATATTTATAAAAACAACCAATATTACCGGTTGTTTTTATTTATTAATATTCCATTTTTAGTGTTCTATGTTCTGCGATTTATGATTTGCCCTATTATCCGCTATCTGATAAAATGAAAACACGCCAAATAATTATCCACAATAACTATGAACCAC
>JALUVW010000131.1 GCA_027020105.1 Candidatus Falkowiibacteriota bacterium | reverse complement strand
ACAATACTGTCAAATTAGGGTGTATAAAAAATTTATACAGCCCCGCGAATCCGCGAAACACCCCCTCTTTTTTTGTCGCGCCGATTGTTTCGCGCCTTTTAAACTTTGTTTCCGGATTTACGTTAAAATTTGTTGATTTATGTTTGGCTTACGGCATTAAAGACGAAAACCATTTCTTTACTTTCTCAACCGATTTTTCAATCGCCGCGCCTCCCGGAATTCTTATTCCGGCTTCGCTTTTTTGGCTGCCCCAGGCGGCAAGTCCCAAGGCCGTTAAAAAATTCAAATCATTGACTTTGTCAATCACGGTGCCGACGTTTTTGTTGGATCCCAAGCAAGCCGGCAAACGCAAAGTTTTCTTGGCCGCGTCAACCACTCCGGTGAGCTTGGCTCCGCCGCCGGTCAAAAACACTCCTGCCGGCAGCATTCCCGACCGTTCAATTTTCTTCAACTCTTCGTCAACTTTTTCAAAAATTTCTTCCACTCTGGCCTCAATGATTTCGGCTATGTACTTCAAGGACACTTCTTCCGCCACTCCGTCCGCGCCCTCTTCTTCAATCAAATCCTTTATGTTGACTTCGTCTTTTTTCGCGAACTTGCCGGGGTCCGCGCTGCCGTATTCGGTTTTGATGCGTTCCGCCAAGTTAATCGGACATCTGAGCCCGATTGCCACATCGGCGGTGATGTGTTCGGAGCCGACGGGCAAAACCGCGGCATGGAGAAGCTCGCCCTCTTCAAACACGGCCAAACTTGTTGTTGACGCTCCGATATTTATCAAGGCGGCTCCAAGCTCTTTTTGCTTGGGGCCGATAACGGCTTCGGCCGCGACCAAGGGGGACAAGACCAAATCCTCAATGTCAATTCCGGTGCGGTAAATCGCTTTGGTTAAATTTTTAATTTGCGAAGACAAGCCCTGGATAACCAAGGTCTCCACTTCCAGCCGCACTCCGGTCATACCGATCGGATCCCTGATGTCTTCTTGGTTATCCACGGTAAATTTAATCGGAATAACATGCAAGATTTCATAATTGGGCGGAACGGACATCGCTTGCGCCGCTTCCACCGCCCTTTCAACGTCATCTTCGGTAATCTCGCCGTCGCTTTTCCCCACCGCCACCACTCCTCGGCTCTTTTCGCATTTTATGTGCGGACCGTTTATGCTTACCCAAACTTTATCAACGGGCACGCCAATCAAGCGTTCGGCTTTTTCCATGCAGGCCGAAATAGACGAAGTCGTGTCCTCAATACTGTTAACGGCGCCCTTGCTGATGCCCTCCGAAGCGACTTCTATCGCCCCGATTACTTGCATTTGCTCGCCATCATCGTTAAGCGCGCGCTGTCCGACCACCAATCTGATCGCGTTTGAGCCGATATCCAAACCGGCAATTATATTATCCTTCATAAAACACTGATAATTGAATAACTTTTATATATTAAAGCAAATTACAAATCACATTTACCTAATTATTATAACACATTAAAACAAAGCCCACAAATACGGCCAAAATATGATTACGCCGACAACCGCCGCCGCGATTGAAGATATTACCACCGCGGCGGCCATCACGTCCTTTATTGTTTTGACGTATCCGTTTATGCGGGGCTTTAAAACATCGGTTATAAGCTCAACCGCGGTATTTACGGTTTCCATTAACACGACCATAGTGATGGTTAAAATCAATACGCTCCACTCAATACGGCTCACCTTAAAATACCACGCCGCCATAATCACGCCGGCGGCAATAGCGGTCTGTATCCTCAAATTCTGCTCCTCTCGGAAAATTTTTACGAGTCCGCGGGAGGCGTACGCGAAACTTTTGAACAGGCGCTTAATATTTATCATATAAAAATTCAAAACGTAAAAATCAAATATCAAAGCTTGTCCCATGCCGCGACACGGGATGACAATGTAAAATTTAAAAATTATAAAAAAATAAATTTATATTAAAAATTTTACATTTTAATTGTCATTTTGATTTTTACATTTTGATTTTTAAATTATGTGATATGCTTCGCTATAAAACTTCTGCCCAATTCATCCATTTTCTTTCTTCCTTCTTCCGTTTCATCTTCATATCCGAGCAAATGCAATAATCCGTGAACCAAAATAAAAATCAGCTCTTGCCGCGCGCTGTTTTTATACGCTTTGGCCTGCCTTTTAATCTGCGCGTAATCAATAATAATTTCCCCGAAACAATCATCGTCTCCCGGAAACGCCAAAATGTCGGTCGGCTTATCCTTTCCCCTGTACGTCTTGTTCAGCTTTCGCATCGCCGCGTCTCCGATAAAAGCGATTGATATGTCGCGATTTTCCATTTTATTTAATTTTAAAAATTTTTCCGCCACCTTTTTGGTCAGCGCCAAATTGATTTTACTCTTGGTTTTGTTGTTTATTTCCACCATAACAATATTATACCACAAATAGCCGCGAAAAATCACGCCGATTACATTCTGGGATTATTCACACTATGGGCAAATTGTCCGGCGGCGCTCCTTTTGGCTTGTCTTCATCCGATTCGCCGCCTTTCTTCGGCTCTTCTTCCATAAAAGCCGGCGCGCGCGGAACTGTTTTCGGCTCTTCGTTGGTTTCAACTTCTTCTTCAAAAACCGGCTCCATCAAATCAACCGCCGGCGTCTCCGCGGCGATTGGCAACGACATCGGCGGCTCGGCCTTGCGGCGGGCCGCTTTCTGTATCAACGGCGCCCTGACAACGCTCTCAACGGGGAAATGCCACATTGTCGCCAACTCTTCTATGTTCAACAGCCCCCTGTTTCTTCCCGCCGAACTGTCCCTGTTTATGTAGTTTTGCACAATACTGTTCTTTCTCCGGTTTAGCCGCTTTTCTTTAAAAAAATAAGCGGTGGACGTGGCGGTAATATCCATATCCGGCTTTAAATTATTCAAGTCCAAGGAGGCCAACTGCTTTATGTATCCGACAAAACCGTTAACGACCTTCGGTTTGTTTATGACGTCTTTCTTGGCGATATAAACAAATCTTATTTTGGTTTCAAAGCCCAGCTTGCTTACCTTCTCTTGTATCGCCTCCACTTGTTTTTTCTCCTTCGGCTTCAGGTTCATCATTTTTAAAGAGTCGTCTTCCTCCTTGTTTTCCTTGCTTTCGGTATCGCCCCATAATCTGTACACTCCTTCGCTAAACACGTTCAGCACCCCCATAACGGAGTCAATTATCCAATCCGCGATATTTCTTTTGCTTTTAACTTTTTCATTTAAAATTTTGCTTATCTCCTTGTCTCCCATTTCCGGCCATTTGAAATCGGTGGGCACGAGAATAATCTGGTACCAAAGCTGCTCTCCTTTTTTTAAACTGCTGGTCAAGTCCATAAGCGACGCCATCGGATCGCGAAACACCACCTTGGGGTCGCCCATTTGATGCTCAAATTCCTTATATGTCTTAATGGGGTAAGCCGGATTTTTAACTTGAATAAATTCCGCCCCCCAGACATCGTATTCATCGTCCGGAAACTTAGTCGGCATACCTTCGGTGTAATCGTTCACCTCGGTAATTTCCGCGTCCGGATATTGGGCGTAAATCGCCGATTCCACCAAATCGCGATACTGCGCCGGAGTGCGAACCAAAAACTGGGTATAGCCCTCTATGCTTACGATTTCAAAGCTGAATGACAGCTGATATTTCCCTTCCCAATATTTTTCAATCAAATTAATGGAACCGTGGGCGCCGGCCAAATAACTGAACATATTTTCCACCGCCTTCGGCGACTGCTCGTTCCCGCGCGGTATGTCTATCGCCAAAAACACATGTTTTTGGGTCGCGCCCCACTGGCTTTGGATATAAAAAAGCCAAAGCTCTTTAAATCCCCATAAAAGGACAATGGCCACGGGAATCCAGCCGACGGTAAGCAGCATTTGCTTTAAAAGAATAGGAGCCGGTTGGCTTAAAAATTCACTTATTTTGGCTAAGTCAATAACAATATCCATAAAGTTAAGGCAATGGGCGACAAACAATAAACAACGGGACGAAAAACGCGGCCATACCGAGGCATACCGATGAAGCGACGCGCCGTTCCCGTCGTCCGGATTGCCATTTGTCGTCGCTTATTGATATTTTACCACATTTGCCCCGTTTTCGCCAAACAAAAACAGATTTAAAGCTTGATCAACCTTGAATTATCACGATTAACCAAACTTCAAACCTGTTTTTCGCGGATTATTAAAACGCGCGAAACAATACTTTTGGCTTTTGCCTATTCCCTTGACTTCAATTTATATTTATTCCCGACTCTCTCAAATTTATTCTTATCCATTAAAGCCAAGATTATCGTTGCTTTTTTGACTAAACGTTGTTTAAGGACCTCGTCCACTATCTCGTCGCGGCTCATCGGATAATCGGCTTCGCTTAAAATGTCAACAATAATATCGGCCACCGTCCCTTCTTTATAGCCCCACTCTTTCAGGCTGTACAGTCCTCTGCCGACCAGAACGTATTTGTCGTCCAAAATAAGCTCGTTATGCACGGTGGCGGCATTGGCGCGTTTTTTGTCAAAATTGATTTTATTGATTTCGTCCGCGATCTCCGCGAAATGCATAGGCTTGCCGCGATTGGCCAAAACCAAATATATTTTATCGTTTATCGTCTTTGGATTTATCTCGCGCCAATCGCGCGCTCCCCAATAACCGAATTTATTCTGTTCAATGTTTTTGGCCGCCCGCAAAATGGCGTATATGGGCTTGTTTCTGTTAATTAAATCCGCGTCTTCGTCAAAAAAATCCCCTCCCAGAACTTGGGAAATGTCAATATTGTTGGGCGCGCTTAATTTGTCTTGATGTCTCTTGAAGCTGTCCAGTTCACAGGCCAGTTTAATAACCTCTTCGGTTTTCAACGCTTTTTTCAATTCCTTGATTTTTTCCAGCAATTCTTCCGCTATTTCCTCCAAGTGGTCCAATTGCCGGTACTTAAACCTGAAATAATGTTTGAAATTTCCGGAATCGCCAACGGTTTCAAACTCTTGTTTCATCAATTTTGATATTAAAAAATCAAGATGGTTTTTATGCAAGTCCCTTTCCTTGTCGGAATTTTTGCTATTGCCGGCGGAAAAACAAACCAAATTATCAAGCAAATATTCACGCTCAATCATTCCTCCATGCTCTTCAATCAACTGGCTCATCACGCTCTTGAGCCGGCTTACGCGGTCTTCCAAATTTTTTAATTGGCGTATTTTGTTTACCCCCGAGTTTTCAATCTGCCTGATGCGTTCGCGGGTCAAATTATGGGCCTTGCCTATGTTTTCCAAGGTCTCGCTGTTTTGTCCGCGTAAACCAAAACGACGGGATAAAATATCCCGCTCTCTTTCGCTAAGCTCTCCGAACAAATTGCCGATTATTTCCACCGCGTCCAAGTTGGCGATTTCTTCGGATTTATAATTGGATATAATTTGATCTAAGATAGATTGTTCTGTCATAATATAAATAAGAAAAATAAAAAAATAAAAAGAAAAAAAGGATTATTCTTGTTTATATTATTTTTCTTATTTTTCAAATGTTTTATTAAAATAGCATAAATATTGCAAATAGTCAAGTAATTGC
>JALUVW010000130.1 GCA_027020105.1 Candidatus Falkowiibacteriota bacterium | reverse complement strand
GTCATTCGGATTATAATTCGGGTCATTCGGATTATAATTCGGGTCATTCGGATTATAATTCGGGTCATTCGGATTATAATTCGGGTCATTCGGATTATAATTCGGGTCATTCGGATTATAATTCGGGTCATTCGGATTATAATTCGGGGTATTCGGATTATATCATTCGGGTCTCGGGTCATTCGGATTATGTCATTCGTATTATAATTTTGTTATTATTTCACATCCCGCCTCGGTAACCGCGATTGTGTGCTCAAAATGCGCGCTTAGCCGGCCGTCGGCGGTTTTAATGGTCATTCCGTCCGGCATACTTTTAATTTCGTGCGAGCCGGCGTTAACCATCGGTTCAATCGCCAAAACCATACCCGCTTTTAAGACCACGTTATCAAATTTTCTTCCCCGCGCGACATAATTGGGAATCTGCGGATCTTCGTGAACCGCGTAACCGACTCCGTGCCCGACAAGATCGCGCACCACCGAAAAACCGTTTGCTTCAACATAGCTCTGCACCGCTTCGGCCACATCGTTTAGAGTGCCGCCCGGCCTTATTCGTTTAATGGCCAGCTCCAAAGATTTTTTAGTCACTTTAATCAATTTTTTCGCCTCTCCGCTTATTTTGCCGACTCCCACGGTTACGGCCATATCCGTATAATACCCCCTTCCGCCGCGAAACCCGCTTTTCGCGGATTTGCCCGAAAAAGGATACTCCATTCCCAAATCAACGCCGATAATGTCCCCGCCATTGACGCGGCGGGAAGGCAAGGCCGGAGTATGCACGACTTCATCGTTGATTGACGCGCATAACGCCGTCGGGAAGGCAACACCGTCTTGTCCGGATTTATAGCCTTTAAACGAAGGGCGTCCGCCCGCTTCCTTAATTAAAGAGCAAGCCATTTGTTCCAAGCGGCCGGTGGTTACTCCCGGCTTGATTTCGTCTTGTATTTTTTTCATAATGCCGGCTAAAATTCTTCCCCCTTCCCGTATTATTCTTATTTCTTTGTCGGTTTTTACGGTAACCATATATTATCAAATTCCTAAATTATAATTTCCAATTTCTAATAAAATTTAAATATCCAATGTCAAATTCTTAAAATTATTTTTAGCGTTTTAGCATTGAAAATTAAACATTTTATTAAAAATTGGGTAAACCGGGAACTTTATCATCCGCTGACTATTTTATTAATTAACGCGCTTACGCTTTTAACAATACCTCTGTGCACCGCCTCTATGCTCCTCTCCCCGTCAACTTTAATCAATCTGCCGCTCTTTTTCCAGTAATCAATAATCGGCGCGATTTCTTTGTGGTATATTTTTAATCTATCGGCGATAACGGACGGCTTATCGTCGGCCCTGATACGCAGTTTTGATCCGCATAAATCGCAAATCCCTTTCTTTTTCGGAGGATTGAATTTAATGTGGTATGTCGCTCCGCAAGCGCATATCCGCCTTCCGCCCAATCTGATTTTGACTTCCTTGTCGCTGACATTGATTAGAACGGCGAATATCTTGTCTTTTTGCCCCGTTACGCCTTCCAGTTTTTTAATTAAATTGTCTTGCTGGCTTTTTTTTCTCGGATAACCGTCCAAAATAAATCCCCGCGCGGCGTCTTTTTTCAACATACGTTTAAAAAGCAGTTTTTCTATGACGCTGTTCGGAACCAGCCCGCCGCGCGACATAATCTTTTCAATCGCCTTGCCGGTTTCGGTTTTGTTCTCCACTTCTTCTCGCAATAATTTTCCGGCGGAAATTGCCGGAATTTTAATCTTTTCGGAAATCATCTCCGCCTGCGTCCCCTTGCCGGAACCGGGAGGACCGAAAAAAATCAGAATAATTTTTCTTTTTGTTCGCATAAAAATATAATAATTCTTATTTTTGCGATTAAACAATATTTCAAAATTTCCAATTTCTAAATCATGATTTCCAATAAAACGCTAAATTCAATAATATCAAATTTCCAAAATATTATTTTCAGTATCGGGCAAATTAAAAATTTTATCATCTATCCTCGCCAAACCAAGAATCCTATGTACGCCGCGTACAACGCCACCAGCACCGCCCCCTCTCTTCTCCCCAGCACATTCCTTCTGCCGATATAGATTAAAAACAAAAGCAATATGGTGGCTCCGAATAAAATAAACATATCCGTGTTTAGCACCCGGCTGTATCCGATGGGATGAATGGTTGAGCTTGATCCCAGGACCAAGAGAAAATTAAAAATATTTGAACCGACGATATTACCCACGGCGATATCCGTATGTTTTTTGCGCGCGGCCATGGCCGAGGCCGCCAACTCCGGCAAAGACGTGCCGACGGCTATGATGGTTAAGCCGATTAACGCCTCGCTCATTCCGAATACTTCAGCGATTTTTACGGCGCCGTTGACCAGCCATTGTCCGCCAAACGCCAAACCGGCCGAACCGACGACAACCATCCCCAAGGAGATAAAATTGCCGTACACTTTCGGTTCCTCTCTTAGCACCCCTTCCACTTTTTCAAAAATATTCTCCTTTGACTTGCTGATGCCGAATGTGTAATAGGCGAAAATTGAAAAAAATAAAATCAGAATAAGCCCGTCAATCCTTGTCAATCCGTCCGGCGTTGAATTATCAATTAAAAAATCGTTAACCAAAAAACCGACGGCCAATATCGCCAATAAAGAAAAAGGTATCTCCTTGTTAACCGTCGCCCTTTTAACCAAAAGCGGGTAAATCATCGCGGACACCCCCAAAATAAGCAATGTGTTGGAAATATTTGAACCGATGATGTTGCCCAAGGCTATGTCGGAACTGCCCCTTATGCTCGCCATAACGCTTACAATCATTTCCGGCATTGACGTGCCGAAAGCAACGATGGTTAACCCTATGACAAAAGTGGAAATTCCGTATTTTTTGGCAACGGAAGACGCCCCGTCTATCACCAAGTCGGCGCCCTTGATTAAAAAAACAAAGCCCAAAATAAATAAAACTATGGTTAAAAACATAAAATATGCAAAGCTCAAATTTAAAGCCCAAAACGCAAAGCCATAATTAAAAACTTGGAACCGTTTCCGCGGCAAATTTCACGGTTTCGCCAAGGGAATCGTCGGCCCGGATGAAACGGGTGAATTTGGCGGCGGCGGGGCGGTCGGTTTTTTGTTTAAGCCGCCGGCGAAAACCGAACCGGTTTTATTTAAGCCCGGGCCGGAACCGGAATCGGCGCCGGCGATGGCCCCGGGTCGTCCGGCAAGGCCCAGGCGCGCTTGCCTTGAAGCCATGCCCTTCGCGCTTCTTATGGCAATATCATTGCCGCCTCTTGTTTTTGCCGCCGCTTGCTCCTCCAACTGCCTTTCATATATTCCGCGGTTGATATTCCTTTGCTTCCTCACCTCTTTTATTTTTCTCACCCTAACGCGCTCTTCCCAAGGCAATTTCGCGATATCTTCCTTGGATAACGCGGAAATTTCCTCCATGCTCAATCTGCCTCCCTTGCCTCTTCCGCCTCCCAGTATATGGTTAATTACCGCCTTCCGGCGCTTCGGGTCATACCCCATTTCTTTGAGTTTTTTCTCCATCTGGGAATTGCTGAACCCTCTGTCCCCCGCTTCCCTCGCCAATTCATCTCTATGTTTCAAACTTTTAAAAACCTTGTAACGAGACGCTTTTTTAATAACGCTGGCGCGAAATGGTTTTATTGGCATAAATTTAAAT
The DNA here is from genome assembly GCA_027020105.1 of Candidatus Falkowiibacteriota bacterium. Lineage (GTDB taxonomy): Bacteria > Patescibacteriota > Patescibacteriia > Patescibacteriales > SZUA-104 > SZUA-104. The sequence continues at coordinate 19,121 of JALUVW010000130.1, read as the reverse complement.
TCGGCCTTGGCCGCGAATAATTTACGGTTTAATTTACCTTATATCCATTATAACAAAATCCGCCAAAAATAAAAACTCCATGGCTAAGCCACGGGGCAAAAACAATCATTAAATTATAATTATCCGCTTTCCTTTGCGTTTCCTTAACTTACCGCCGCTTTCCCCTATTTTTTAACGGACACCTCTCTTGTAACGAGAAATTCTATGTTGCGAGCGAAAAACGGCGCGTCACGACAAATCTTTTCCGGTCATCCTTTTGTTATCGGTTTCAAACTTTAAAGCATTTAGGCAATTTCTTCATATTTTGCGCCCGCCAAATCCGCAAGCCGTTTTTTTCTTCCTTCCTTGCTGTTTGCCGAAATAGAACCATCCACTATCCTTTTGGCGCTTGACCAGTCTTCTTTGCCGCAATAAGCTTTAAAAAGCTCTCTTTCCCGATGGTCTATCCATCTGTCGTCGTACTGCTTAAAAAGCTCCCTGTTGCTTTTTACGCTTTCCAAAAAATTTTCCGCCTCATCCAAGAGATCGCTTTCTATTGCCGCCTCAAATTCGGCCGTATTTTTTATACCGCCTTCCTTTTTCTCAACATTTCGCGTTTCTTCGTTGGGTTGTAAATTTTCGGGTTGTAATTTTTTATCACCAAACATCATTTTAAAAATATTATAATTTTTATATTTAATTATTCCTAAAATCGTCAATAGAAAACCGACATTCGCGAACCAAAAACCTCGCTAACCTCCCTCATACTCCCTCATAGTCAACTGCGACTCAATCTGCTTGACCGTTTCAATAACCACCGCCACTACGATTAAAAGAGAAGTGCCGCCGATGGCAAGCGACTGAATGCCGGTAAAATAACGCATCACCAAAGGAAGAACGGCGATGAGCCCGAGAAACAAAGCGCCGACAAGAATAATCTTGTGCGTCGTGCTCGCCAAATATTCGCTCGTGTGCCTGCCCGGCCTGATGCCCGGAATAAATCCGCCTTGCTTCTGCAAATTCTCGGCGATTTGCGTGGGATGAAAAATAACTTCGGTGTAGAAAAACGTAAAGGCGAATACCAGTAAAAAATATAATATGCCGTAAAATAATTGATTCTGGAATATCATAATCGTCCACTCGGCCGCGCCGGCAATCCAAGCCGACTTGGCGTGAACGAAGAACTGGGCGATCATCGGCGGGAACAATACCACTGAAATGGCGAATATAATCGGGATAACTCCGGCCATATTAACGCGAAGCGGCAAATGAGTATTGGCGCCGCCATACACTCTGTTGCCCCTGACCTGCTTGGCGTACTGCACCGGAACATTGCGCTGCCCTTCCGTAATTATCACCACGCCGACTATGGTAACCAAAGCGATAAGGGCGAATCCGATTAACAAAAACAATTGCGATGAATCAAAAGTTACTATTATTTGCTGAATGGCGCGAGGCAGACCGGAAATAATGCCGGCGAAAATCAAAAGAGATATGCCGTTGCCGATCTTTTTCTCCGTAATCAATTCGCCGATCCACATTAAAAATATGGTGCCGGCGGTAATGGTGGTAATGATGACAAACAAGTCAAAGCCGCCGATATCGCCCAAAATGGCGTAAGAAGATTTTCTAAGCAAGGTAATCATTCCATAAGATTGTAAAACCGCCAAAGGCACGGTCGCCCATCGCGTCCACATATTGATTTTTTGCTGTCCGGCTTCTTCTTTTTGCATTTCTTCCAGCTGAGGAACGATCATGCCCAGTAATTGGAAAATAATTGATGAAGTGATATAGGGAGCGATGCCCATCATCACGATGGAAAAATTTTCCATCACGCCTCCGGAGAACATATTAAGGAGCCCCAAAATTTGATTGGAGGCGAAAAAAGATTTGAGCGCGGAAACATCAACGCCGGGAATGGGAATATGCGCCGCCAAGCGAAAAACAACCAGCATGGCCAAAACAAACGCGATATCCTTCCTTAAGTCTTTCGCTTTCCAAATTTGGACAATTTTGTGCAATAACATAGTTTGACAACAAAACAATAAAACAGTGGAACAATTTTATTGCTTTTCGCTTTTTATTCCCAACTTCTCTTTAACCGATTCGCTCATTTTTACCCCCTCAAACTTTAAATTTTTCAACTTCAAGTCTCCGTTTCCCAAAATCTTAACGCCTATCTTGACGGTGTCAATCAAGCCCTTTTTTAACAATACCTTGGGATTGATTACGTCGCCGTCTTTAAAGTTTTTATTGATGTCGGCCAAATTCAAAACCTGATCTTTCGGCTTTAAGGACTTGAAACCGCGTTTTTTCGGGACGCGCATCAATGTCATTTTCATTCCCAGCCGCTTTAAGTTTGACACGCCCGAACGCGACTTTTGGCCCTTTATGCCGCGAGTGCTGTAAGTGCCGTGACCGGAAGCGTTGCCGCGACCGACTCTCTTTTTTTTCTTCACCGATCCTTTGGCCGGCTTAATTGTATGTAACGATAATGGCATAAATTACGAATGTAAAAATCAAAAATCAAAAATCAAGGCTTGTCCCGTGCCGCGACACGGGATGACAGCGTAAAATGTAAAATTGTTAACTTTAAATCGTCATTTTACATTTTGATTTTTAAATTTTTATTTTTTCGCTTTATCTTGTTTATTTTTGTTGTTATTTTCTTTCCTTTCAACCTTTTTCAAGCTACTTAGCGCTTTTATCACGCATTTCACATTGTTAACCTTATTGTTTGTTCCCAAAATCTTGGCTGTAACATTTTTAATTCCCGCTATTTCCAGAACAACGCGCACCGCGCCGCCGGCGATAATCCCGCGGCCCTTGCGTCCGGGCTTGATTAAAACTTTGGCCGCTCCTTCTTTCCGGTAAACTTCGTGGGGGATGGTATTATTGACAATCGGCACTTTAATAATATTCTTTTTGGCCTTGTTTACGGCCTTGTTTACCGCTATGGCCACATCGGCTCCTTTGGCCAAACCGATAGCCACTTCTCCTTTTTTGTTGCCGATGGCCACGCACGCCCGGAAGCGCATCCTTTTCCCGCCGGCCATGACGCGCGTCACTCTCGCGATATCAATAATTTGCTGGTCAAACCCGTCCCGCGGCTCGTCCTTCTTGTTTCTCGGCCCGTCCTTAAAGCTTTTTTTCTTCGCGCCATAAACGGACTTGGCGGCGGCAACAGCGGCGCCTTTATCGGTATTTTTCTGTTCTTTGTTATTATCTTTTTCGTTAGACATAATATAAAATTTCTAAATTACAATTTCTAATTTCTAATAAAATTTAAAATTACTAATGTTAAATTCCAAAAATTATTTTAGTATCTCGGCATTAGAAATTTTATTAGAAATTAGGTGAATTAGAAATTAGGAATTCGCAACTTATTAAATAATAAAACTTCATTCTTAAATCTTAAAACTAAAATCGCAATCCTCCCTCTCTCGCTCCGTCCGCCACGGCCTTGATTCTTCCATGGTACTTGTTGCCGCCTCTGTCAAACACGACTCGCTCTATCTTTTTGTCCAGTCCTTTTTTAGCTATTATTTTCCCCAGCTCAAAACCGATAACCGTTTTTTTGTCCTTCTTTTTAACTTCGCGGCTCGCGGCGCTTGCCAATGTAACGCCGTTATCATCGTCTATCAGCTGCAAATACATTCCTTTGTTGGACTTAAACACGCTTAATCTCGGGCGCTCCGCCGTGCCTTTTATTTTAACGCGAATTCTTCCGCGCCTTCTGTTTTGCCTATGTTTTTTTGCTTGCTCTTTATTCATAATATAATACGAATTTACGAATTATGGCTTAATGTTATTCGCCTTTAACCGCCGTTTTGCCGACTTTTCTGATAATAACTTCGTCAACATATTTTATGCCTTTGCCCTTATACGGCTCCGGTTTCCTTATTTTTCTGATTTGCGCCGCTATTTCTCCGACCAATTGCTTGTCAATTCCGCTGATGGTGATTACATTCCCTTCCACCGCTCCGTTTATTCCTTCCGGCAGGTTGAAATCAACCGGATGGGAAAAACCGACATTCAAAGTTAACTTTTTCCCGCTTACGGCCGCCCTGAACCCGACTCCGTTAATCTCCAATTTCTTTTCAAACCCCTCTTCCACGCCTTGAACCATGTTCCTGATTAAACTTCTGTAAAGTCCCCACAGGGCTCTTTCGCTTTTATTGTCGGGGTTGGAAACGCTTACCGATATCTCATTGTCGCCGATTTCAATTTTAACCAAATTATGCGTTTTTTCCCTTAATTCGCCCTTGGCGCCCTTAACCACTATAAAGCCGTTCTCAATTTTCGCCTGAGTTCCTTCTCCCAATTTAATTGGCAATTTTCCTAATCTTGACATAATTAAGTTATGAAGTATGTAAAGTTATAAAGCTGGCAAAGCGATGAATAAATTAAATATTCTTTTTGCGCTTTACGAACTTTATAGCCTTATAAACTTTCTACTAATATATTTCACAAATTACTTCCCCTCCAATCTTTTTCTTTCTGGCTTCCTTGTTGGTCATCAGCCCTTGAGAGGTGGAAATAATCGCTATTCCCGAATTATTTAAAACCCTGGGAAGCTCGTCTTTGCTCACGTAAATTCTCAATCCCGGTTTGCTGATCCGCTTCAATGAACTAATCGCCGATTTTCCGTCACTTCCATATTTTAACGCGATTTTCAGGCTATCAAAGGCGGCGGCGCCGTTCTTCTTGCCCTTTTCTTTTACCACTTCAACTTTTCCAATCCAGCCGTCCCGCTCTAAAATTTTGGCAATTTCATATTTAATTTTACTCATAGGCAAAACCACTTCGCTCTTCTTGATTGCCGAAGCGTTTCTTATTCTTGTTAGCATGTCTGATATTGGATCGGTCATAATTGTTTTTAGTTAGTGGAAAATAAATTAAATATTCTATTCTTAATACTTTATGAACTTTATAAACTTTATAACTAAAGGTTACCAGCTTGACTTCGTAATCCCCGGTAAATCGCCGCTATTGGCCAGCTCTCTGAAACAAATCCGGCACAAGCCAAAGTCGCGCATAAAACCGTGGTTGCGGCCGCAACGCCAACAACGCCTGATAACACGGGTTGAAAACTTCGGTTTTCTTTTCGCTTTAGCGATTAATGCTTTTCTAGCCATAAATATTAACTTGCAGCCCATAGCTTTTAGCTCGCAACTTATAGGATCAACCCTACAAGCTACAAGCTAAAAGCTAAAAGCTAAATTTATTCTTTCTTAAACGGAAATCCCATTAGTTTAAACAGCTCCAATCCCTCTTCTCGCGTCTTGGCCGTGGTGGCGATACTGACCTCAAGGCCGTGGATGTTGTCAACTTTTTCGGCTTTAATCTCCGGAAACGCCAAATGTTCGCGAAATCCGATTGTCAAATTACCGCTCCTGTCAACCTGTTTTTCGCTGATTCCCCGAAAATCCCTTACTCTCGGAAACGATACATTGATTAACTTGTCGGTAAAATCATACATTCTTTTTCCGCGCAAAGTTACCGCCGCGCCCACTACCATCCCTTGCCTTATCTTAAACGCCGATACGGCTTTTTTGGCCTTGGTTAAAATCGGCTTTTGTCCGGTGATACGGCTTAAGCCGTCAACAACGTTATCAATATACGCCTTCTCTTTGGAATGCTTGCCCACACCGACATTAATAACGACTTTATCCAATCTGGGCGCCTGCAAATCATTCTTATATCCGAATTTCTCCTTCAATTTCGCCAATATTTCTTTTTTATATTTTTCTTGTAATCTCATAACTAAGTTATAAAGTTTTAAAGTTATAAAGTGAAAAAATAAATTAATAATTTTAATACTTTATGACTTTATAAACTTTATAAACTTTCAACTAATCTATTGTCTGTTTGCATTTTTTGCATATTCTAAATTTCTTTTTTTTCTTTTTATCTCCTTCTCCCGATTCCGAATATTTATACCCGACAGTCGTGGGCTTGCCGCATTTCGGGCATATCAGCATCATATTTGACAAATCCATCGGCGCCGGAAATTCAATTCTTTGCCCTTGCTCCCCTTGCCTTCTCGGGCGCATATGCTTAATAAGAATATTCAATCCTTCAACACTGGCCAAATTTCTGTCAGGAAAAACCTGCAAAACCTTTCCGGTCTTGCCCTTGTCTTTTCCGGCTATTATTTTGATTTTATCACCTGTTTTAATTTTCATAAATATTCTAAAATATTCTAAATTCTAAATTCACAATTCTACATTCTATAATACTTCCGGAGCCAATGACGCTATCTTAAAATAGCCGGCTCGCCTTACTTCGCGGGCGATAGGCCCAAAAACTCTGGTTCCTTTCATTTCTTTTTTTTCTTTATCAACGATAACGCAAGCGTTTTCTCCGAAACGCAAATATGTCCCGTCCTTTCTTCTGATTTCTTTTTTGGTTCTGACAATAACGGCGCGCAAAACATCTCCCTTCTTAATCGCCGCGTGCGGCGCGGCCTCTTTCACCGCCACGGTTACCACCTCTCCAACGCGCGCGTATCTCTTTTTATAGCCGCCCAAAACCCTGATGCATTGCACCTTTTTCGCTCCCGCGTTATCCGCTACTTTTAATATTGTTTGAACTTGAATCATCTTTAGTTGAAAGTTATAAAGTTGAAAGTTATAAAGTTTATTTTATAATTACTTTCCGCTTTATGAACTTTATAAACCTTTAACTATACACTACTCGCCATTTTTTATCTTTGGAAAACGGCCGACATTCAACAAAGGAAACCTTGTCGCCTTTTTTAAACTTGTTCTTTTCGTCATGAACCTTATATCTCTTGCTTGCCGTGTATCTTTTTTTGTATTTCGGATGAACCTTAACGCTGTCAACTCTAACCGTCACGGTCTTATCCATTTTATCACTGACAACGATGCCGCTGAATTTCTTCTTGATTACGGTTTTTTTGTTATCCGATTTTGTTGGTTTGCCGTCTTTCATATAAAGTTTTTTCATTATTAAAAATTTTATTCTTTATTTTTTTTACCGGCAGCGCGGCCGCTATTCAATAATGTCAATATATTGGCAATCACTTTGCGCACCGCCCTGATTTCCCTTACGTTCTTCAGCTGTCCCGACGCGTCTTTAAAGCGCAAATCCCTCAACTTCTCGCGGGACTCGCTTAAAATCCTGTGCAATTCGCTTTCTTTCTTGTTTTTTAATTCTTTATAATCCATTTTAGCTTGTAGCTTGCGGTTTGTAGCTTGTAGTTGAAAAGCTATAAACCAAAAGCTAATCCACCTTATTTTGTAATAAATTTACATTTAACCGGCAATTTATGCGCCGCCAGCATCATCGCTTCTTTCGCCGTTTTTTCGTCAACGCCCTCCATTTCAAACATAATCATTCCCGGCTTTACCACGGCCACATAATGGTCAACCGCTCCCTTTCCTTTTCCCATGGGAATTTCTCCGCCTTTTTTCGTTACCGGCTTGTCCGGAAATATTCTAATCCAAATCTTGCCTCCCCGCTTAATATATCTGGTCATTACCCGACGGGTAGCCTCAATCTGCCTGGCGGTTATCCAACAAGCGTCCAGACTCTTCAAGCCGAAACTGCCAAAACTCACCGTAACCAAACGGGTTGCTTTTCCGCCCCTCTTTCCTTTGTGGGACTTCCTGTGCTTTGTCTTTTTTGGCATTAACATAATTAAAATCAAAGTTTAAAAATCAAAAATTAAAATTACAATTTAAAATTTAAAAATTTTTTTATTTTTAATTAACTTTACATTTTGCATTGTCATTTTGATTTTTGATTTTTGCATTTTACATTCTTAAAAAACTATTTCATCTTTATCATCTTGCCCACAATCTCACCTTTATTCTCTCCATCAACCGCTTTCTTAAATACTTCCCCCTTATAAATCCATACTCTGATTCCGATAGTGCCGTAAGTCGTTCTTGCCGCCACGCGAGCGTAATCAATGTCCGCGCGCAATGTGTGCAACGGCACCTTCCCCGATGTCAGCATTTCAGATCTGGCAATCTCCGCTCCGTTAAGTCGCCCCTTGACGATAATCCTTACGCCCAAGGCTCCGGCGCGCTCCACTCTGTTTATCGCCTGCTTCATAACCCTCCTGAAAGGCATTCTTTTTTCCAATTCCAGGCTCATTTGCTGGGCAACGATTTGCGCGCTCAAATTGGGCCGATCAAGCTCGGTAACATTTAAATCAATCTCTCCCAATCTGTATGTTTTTAAGAATTTATCATGGATTTTTTTCTTTAAATCGTCAACGCCGGCTCCGCCGCGCCCGATAATAACTCCCGGCTTTGCCGTAAAAATATTAATGCTTATTTTTTTCGCGTTTCTTTCAATTTCCACTCTGTCCACGCCCGCTTCTCGCAATTCTTTTATTAAAAATTTTCTTATTTTTATGTCTTCCTCAAAATTTTTAACATATTTTTTTCCGTCGCTAAACCACCTGGACTGCCAGGTTCTGATTATTCCCATTCTTAAAATTTTTGGATTAACTTTCTGTCCCATGTGTTTAGTTAAAAGTTATAAAGTTTTTAAAGTTTTTAAAGTTAAAGGTAAATAAGTTTTATGAACGCTTTATAACTTTATGAACTTTATGAACTTTAAACTGTTAATATTATCCGCTTTTTCTTCTAAAAACTTTATCGGCAAAACCTTTATGGCTTTTACCTTCTATCTTGGCGTGTCCGCCTCTTCCTTCCATTCTCGGATCAACGATTTTCTTTCCTTTTTCCGCGGCGGCTTCTTTCGTTATTTTTTTCGCTTCTCCGTCTTTTTCGCTCTTTTCCGTTTTCTTGCTTTCTTGCTTTATCGCTTTTTCTCCTTCCTCGCTTGCCAATTTAACCGGCGCTTCTATTTTTTGTTTTTTCGGCTCTTTAACGCCGCTATCCTTAATTTCCGCCAAAACCACGCTAATGTGGCTGCTTCTTTTGCGAATCGGCGTCGCCCGTCCGTACGCTCTCGGCATCCATCTGTGCGCGGTCGGCCCGTCGTCAACTCTTATTTCTTTGACATACAAATTGTCTTTATCAAGTTCAAAATTGTTAACGGCGTTGGCAATGGCGGAATTTATCAGCTTAACAACCGGCTTGGCCGCCAACTTCTTAATAAACCTCAGCTGGTCCAGCGCTTTTCCGACTTCCATTCCGCGCACGGCATCAACCACCAGACGAACTTTTCTGGGCGACATACGCACATATTTTGCATTTGCTTTAATTTCCATAGTTTTTTAGCTTGCGGCTTTTAGCTTGTAGCTTGTAGAAAAATCCTACAGGCTACAAGCTACGAGCCAACTTACTGTTTTTTGGACTGATCTTTCGCCATCTTTCCTCCGTGGCTCACGAACTTTCTGGTCGGCGCGAATTCTCCCAATTTATGTCCCACCAATTCCTCGGTAATGTAAACCGGCGTATGCTGCCGTCCGTTATGCACACCGATAGTAAATCCTACCATTTCAGGCGTAATCGTGCAAGCCCTGTCCCATGTTTTGATAACCGTCTTGTCGCCGGGCTTTAAATTTTTTATTTTCTTCAGGAGCCGTTCGTTAACATAAGGTCCTTTTTTCAGTGATCTTGACATTTTTTTAGCTTATAGCTTTTAGCTTGTAGCTTGCAGGATTTTACAAGCTAAAAACTAAAAGTTAAATTATTTTCTTTTCTTTTTTCTTCTTTTAATAATCAATTTATCCGATGGCCTGTTTTTCTTTCTTGTCTTCACTCCCAGCGCCGGTTTTCCCCACGGAGTCTTCGGATGCTTTAATCCGATCGGCTGGTTTCCTTCACCGCCGCCGTGCGGATGATCTTTCGGATTCATGGCCGTGCCGCGCACGGTCGGCCTTATCCCCAAATACCTTTTTCTGCCGGCCTTGCCTATCTTGATGTGCCTCCTGTCCGGATTACTCGCCTGTCCCACCGTGCACAAACAATCTTTTTTGATTAACCTTATTTCTCCCGACGGCATCTTTATTTGCGCGTATTTCCCTTCTATCCCCATTACACCGGCGGAATTTCCCGCTCCTCGCGCCAATTTCGCTCCCATGCCCGGCTCCAATTCAATATTATAAACCGCTACGCCGGCCGGAATATATTTGATGGGCATAGCGTTGCCGATTTTTATTTCAACCTGTTTTCTTGAACTGATAACTTCATTTCCGACCCTCAAGCCGATTGGCGCGACAATATATCTCTTTTCTCCGTCATTATACCGCAATAACGCGATTCTCGCCCCCCGATTCGGATCATATTCAATGGAAGAAACCTTGGCCGGAACATCAAATTTGTCTCGCTTAAAATCAATAATGCGGATATATCTCTTGGCGCCGCCCCCTCTGTGCCTGACGGTAATCCTCCCTTGCGAATTTCTGCCGCTCTTTCTTTTTTTAATCACAATCAAACTCTTCTCCGGCTTACTTTTGGTAATATCGGAAAAATCATCAAGGCTCATTCCTCGTCTTCCCGGTGTTGTTGGTTTTACTTTTTTAATTCCCATTTTAGTTGAAAGTTATAAAATTGAAAGTTATAAAGTTTGTTTATAATCACTTTCCGCTTTATGAGTTTTACGAGCTTTCGGCTAACTACACGCCTTCATAAACTTTAATGCTCTCGCCTTTCTTTAATGTTATAACCGCTTTTTTCCAGTCCTTTCTTTTCCCTATTGTTCTTCCCCGCCTGACTCTCTTGCCTCGCATTCTGATTATGTTAACACTGATCGGCTTAACCCCGTAAACATCTTGAATCGCCTTGGCTATCTCAATCTTGTTGGCGTCTCCCGCCACTTCAAAAAAATACTTTCCCAAAGCTCCCATTACGCTCGCTTTTTCCGTTACCAGCGGCCTAACCAACACTCTGTGCGCGTTGCCGTATCTCTTCTTCGCGCTTTTTTCTTCCGCGGTTTTTTTGTCTTCACGCGCCCTTTTCACGCTCTCCTTTTTCGCGCCGGCGGCATTGGCCGACTTTTCGCCGGACTTCTTTTTATCCCCTTCTTTTTTGTCTTTTTTTAATTTATCCAATAAGCCCATAGATTTAGTTAAAAGTCATAAAGCCGAAAATTATAAAGTTTGCTTGCAACCGCTTTCCGCTTTATAAATTTTATACTTGTTTATACTTCTCTTCCAGCCTCTTAACCGCCTCGGATGTCATTATTAAATCTCTGTATCTCAACAAATCCACTATGTTTATGTTGTCTAAATTAATAACTTCCACTCCGACCAAATTTCTTCCCGAATATTTCACTTTATCGTCTTTCTTGTCGTTAACAACCAAAACGCTTTTTTTAATCTGTTTTTTTGTTTTTTTGTTTTTTTGTTTTCCTTTTTCCGTCGTTTCATTGTTTTTATTATCATCCGTCATTTGCTTGTCGCCCAATAAATTATTCAACATATCGTTAAACAGCTTGGTTTTAAACTCGCCTATTTCCAGCTTATCCAGTACCGTTAAATTTCCGCTCGCCACTTTATCGCTCAGAACCATAAACATCGCCTTCTGTTTCATTTTTTTGTTGATTTTTTTGGAAAAATTTCTCGCGCTGGTGGGGCCGAAGGTAACACCGCCGCCAATCCAGATCGGAGAGCGGGACGAACCGGCTCTGGCTCTGCCCGTTCCTTTCTGCTTCCACGGCTTTTTGCCGCCTCCTCTAACTTCCGACCTTCCTTTTGTGTGCGCCAAAACCTGTCTTTCGTTCGCCATCTGCGTAACAACCGCCTGATGCACCAACGCTTCGTTAATCTTAACATTAAAAATCTTATCGGACAACTTTAAGTCTCCGACCGGCTCGCCTTTTTGGTTGTAAATTTTGATGTTTGGCATCTTACGTAAAATTTTAAATAATTTCCAAAACTTTTAACTTTATTCTATTTTGCTTGATTATTCGTTTTTTCGTTTTTCTCTTGTTTGTTTTCTTCTGTCTTGCCTTCTTCTTTATCTCCCTCGTTTTCATTCGCTTTTTCCGTTCGTTGTTCGTTGTCTATCGCTTTGTCGGCGGCGTCATCGGCTTTATCTTCCTTGTTTGCGTCGTTTTTATTTTCCGCCCCGGCCTTGCTTTCATCTTTTTCGCTATTCATCGTTAATTGTTCATTGTTAACCGTCTTCAGCTCTCCATCGCCGCTAATCAAAACCAAGCCGTTTCTCGCGCCCGGCACGGCCCCTTTAACATACAAAATATTGTTCTCTTTATCAACCTCAACGATTTCCAAATTTTTAACGGAAACCTTGTCTCCGCCCATTCTTCCCGGCATCCTCATTCCCTTAAATACGCGGGCCGGTCCGGTCGCCCCGATTGACCCCGGCATTCTTAATTGATCTTTATTGCCATGGCTCGCGTCCTGCCCGTGAAAACCATGCCTCTTGACAACTCCCTGAAAGCCCTTGCCCTTGGATGTTCCCGTAACTTTTACCTTGTCCCCTTCTTCAAATGTGCTCACGTCAATCACGTCTCCCATATCCAGCTTAATGTCTTCTTTAATTCTGAACTCTCTCAAATACCTTAAATTGGTTTTAAATTTTGAATTTTTGGTTTTAAGTTTTGCCAAGTGTCCCTTCTGCGGCTTGGCGATATTCTTTTCTTTCTTTTCTCCATATCCAAGCTGTACGGCCATATAGCCGTCCTTATCGCCGTCCTTAACTTGCGTGACAACGCAAGGGCCGGCCTGAATCTTGGTAACGGCAACCATATCATCGCCTTTCCAAAGCTGCGTCATTTCTATTTTTTTCCCCAATATAAATTTCATACGCTTTAATTGAATTTTCTTCCGCGGATATAAAAAACCGGTCTTTCAATAAAAACCAGCAATAATATTCTCCGCCGAAACTTATCCAAGTTTATCATAAACTCTTCCAGAGATTCGGCAAAAAACTTTATTTTACTGTTTTTTATTTATTGAAACTGGACCTCCGCTTAAGCGTTAACTCTCATTCAAACACTTCCTCAATATATGGGGGTTGCTTAAATGATTATTAACACCGATATGGCGCGAATTTAAGGATTATTGCGCGAATTCCACGAATATTTAATTCATAGTTTCTTATGTTCGCGGAATTCGCGCAATAATTCGCGGAATTCGCGTTATGTATATTACATTTTTATCTCCACGTCAACTCCGGCCGGAAGGTTTAAATTGGTCAGGGCCTCAATGGTTTGAGCCGACGGCTCAATAATATCAATCAATCTCTTGTGAATTCTCATTTCATATTGGTCGCGAGCGTCTTTGTGGACAAAAGTGGAGCGATTAACCGTATATTTTCTTTTTTCAGTCGGCAAAGGAATGGGTCCGAATATCTTAACTCCGCTTCTCTCGGCCGTATCAATAATGGTCCGGGTTGATTCGTCAATCACCCGATGGTCAAAAGCTTTGATTTTGATGCGAATTCTCTGCTTAAACTCTTCCGCGTTCGCCGTGTCATCCCGCTTGTTTTCAACTTTATCTTTTGTGTCTGGCATTTTTAAGACAATAGATAGCAGATAGCGGATAGCATACAGCAGATTGATGTCCGAATATTCGGAAATATTATCTGTTATCTGTTACCTGTTATCTGTTATCTGTTTATAAATAAACACTACAACCCCGCCTCTCGCGAGAGGCGGGGCAAAGTGTTTACTTAATAATCTTCGTTACAACACCGGCGCCAACCGTCCTTCCGCCTTCGCGAATGGCGAATTTCATTTTTTCTTCCAAGGCGATGGGCGCGATTAATTTGATTTTTAAGCTTACGGTATCTCCGGGCATAACCATTTCCGTTCCTTCCGGCAATTCAACTTCTCCGGTCACATCGGTTGTTCTGATGTAAAACTGCGGCTTATAGCCCTTAAAGAAAGGTTTATGTCTTCCGCCTTCTTCCTTGGATAAAATATAAACCTCGCCTTCAAATTCGGTGTGCGGCGTAATAGTCCCCGGTTTTGCCAATACTTGGCCTCTTTCCACTTCATCTTTTTTGGTGCCGCGAAGCAAGATACCGGCGTTATCTCCGGCCCTGCCCTCGTCCAGTTGCTTGTTAAACATTTCCACTCCGGTTACGACCGTTTTCACGGTATCGCGAAGACCGACAATTTCAATTTCTTCACCGACTTTAACGACGCCTCTCTCAATTCTGCCGGTTACCACGGTACCGCGTCCTTCAATGGAGAAAATATCTTCAATCGGCATTAAGAACGGCTGATCAACGTCGCGTTTCGGTTCCGGAATATGCTCATCCAAGGCTTTCACCAAGTCTAAAATCGGTTGAGCGTCGTCTCCGCTCGGATTTTCCAGAGCTTTAAGCGCGGAACCGCGAATAATCGGGGTTTCATCGCCGGGAAATTCGTATTTCTTTAACAAGTCCCTGATTTCCTCTTCCACCAAATCAATAAGCTCTTTGTCCTCAACCATATCGCATTTGTTTAAAAATACGACAATATAAGGAACGCCCACCTGTCTTGCCAACAATATATGTTCTCTGGTTTGAGGCATGGGACCGTCGGTAGCGGCAACCACCAAAATGGCGCCGTCCATTTGAGCCGCGCCGGTAATCATGTTTTTGACATAATCGGCGTGACCCGGACAATCCACGTGAGCGTAGTGACGCTTTTCCGACTCATACTCCTGATGAGATGTGGCGATAGTAATGCCGCGCTCCTTTTCTTCCGGAGCGGCGTCAATTTGATCCACGGATTTGTTGGAAGCGGACATTCCTTTGGCGTTTAACACCTGCAAAATGGCCGCGGTTAAGGTTGTTTTTCCATGATCAACGTGGCCGATTGTGCCGACATTGATATGGGGTTTTGTGCGTTCAAATTTTTCTGCCATGTTTTTAATTAATACGACCCCCGCTCATAAAAATAATTATAGCGGAGTTTCTGGCCTCAAATTGGCCGCCAGCCGTTAATTTTAATTATTATGAATAACTTAATTATGACACTTAACCGAATAAACTCCCAATTATAAATCGTAAAGAGTTTATAAAGTTATAAAGTTCTTAAAGTTATAAAGCAATCTTACTAATAAGCAACTTTATAACTTTACAAACTTTATGAACTTTCAACTTAGAATGGAATCTCTTCCAAGTATTGCCTATCCTCCTCCTTCTCGTCAACCTCTTCCGCCGCTCGTTTTCTGTCGGACGGTATTGACCAATTATGGCCAAATCCCCGCTTCTTTTTTGGCGGTTCGCTTTCCGTTTTTTCCCGGTTCGGAAAAGAAAAATCTTCTCCGCGCGCGCCATTCACGTCTTCAGGTTCGTCATAATATTCGTTTATTTCGTTTGTATTGTACTTTTCTATGTCGTCTATGCTATGAAAATCGCCAATTTGCTCTCCGAAATCATTAAACTTGTTTTCGTTTTTCCATATGGCCACATCGCGATTTATCTTATCAAGCAATTCCGCTTCTGTCAAGCCCCGCACGGCGTTTTGGCCAATCGCCAGCTTTTCATAATCGTCCAAACTCATTACAACATAAGGGCTTTCCGATTCCGCTCGGTCAAACACGATTAACCGATCACCAGTCTTTTTTGATAAATTTATGGCTTTTTGCAGTTGGCTTGACATAAGTATTAGATATAACAAACGGAAAAATCATTATTTAACGTCATCACCCCGCTTTCTTTTTTCCATGTTGTTATTCTATATGAATCCCAACCATCCGTCAATACTTAAATCATATTCTCCGAGCGGACAAGAAATCACAATGCCTATTTCTTTCTCCCTTCTATTATCTCCTCGGCCACATTCCTTGGCACTTCGGAATAATGCGAAAACTCCATACTGTAACTGGCCCTTCCTTGCGTCATTGATCTTAGCTGGGTGGCGTAACCGAACATGGACGCCAACGGAACTTTGGCCGCGATAGCTTTAACTTGTCCTCTGTCCGTCATTTCCCCGACCTGTCCTCTTTTGGCGTTCAAATCGCCGATAACGTCTCCCATAAAATTCTCCGGCGTAATCACGTCAACTTTCATAATCGGCTCAAGCAACACGGGATTTCCTTTTTTAACGGCGTCTTGAAAGGCCATTGATCCGGCGATTTTAAACGCCCCTTCGGATGAATCAACTTCATGATATGTGCCGTCGTACACCGTCACTTTCACGTCAACCATCGGGTAACCGGCGATAACACCCTTGTCCATGGCTTCCTTGACTCCTTTTTCAATGGCGGGGATATATTCTTTCGGAATGGCTCCGCCCTTTACTTCGTCAACAAATTCAAAGCCGGCGCCCTCTTCTTGCGGCGCGACCCTTAAATAACAATGACCGTATTGACCGCGTCCGCCCGACTGCTTGACGTATTTTCCTTCCGCTTCGGCCTCCGTTTTAATCGTCTCCCTGTAAGCGACCTGCGGCTGGCCGACATTGGCTTCAACATTGAACTCTCTTTTCATTCTGTCGATAATAATATCCAGATGCAGCTCGCCCATTCCGGAAATCAATGTTTGGTTCACTTCTTCGTCGGTCTTTACCCTGAAAGTCGGGTCTTCCTCGGCCAATTTGGCCAAAGCCATTCCCATTTTTTCCTGATCGGCTTTCGTTTTCGGCTCAACCGCGATAGAAATTACCGGCTCCGGGAAGGTAATTGATTCCAAAATTACCGGCCGCGATTCATCGCATAAAGTGTTGCCGGTAGTCGTCCCTTTAAGGCCGATAACCGCCGCGATTTCACCGGCATAAATTTCTTGCACCTCTTCCCTGTGGTTGGCATGCATCCTCACCAAACGCCCGATACGTTCTTTTTTGCCGGTTGACGAATTCAAAACATAAGAACCTGATTTTAGGGTTCCGCTATATACCCTGATAAACGCCAGTTTGCCGACAAACGGATCAGTAGCTATTTTAAAAGCCAATGCCGCGAACTTCTCGTTATCATCGGGCTTAATTTCTATTTTTTTCTCTTCGTCTTTGGGGTCAAATCCGATTAACGGCGGAACATCCAAGGGAGACGGCAGATAGTCCACGACCGCGTCAAGCAAAAATTGCACGCCTTTGTTTTTTAAAGCGCTTCCGCAAAATACGGGAACAATGGACCCGGCGCAAACCGCTTTTCTCAATTCGGCTTTAAGATCGGCAACGTCAATCTCTTCGCCGCCCAGATATTTGTTCATCAATTCTTCGTTGTTTTCCACAATCGCCTCAATCAATTTTCCGCGGTACTCCTCAACCTTTTCCTTCATATCTTCCGGCACATCCACGTCCTCCCACTTGGTTCCCATATCATCTTGGTATACGCGCGCTTTTTTTTCAAACAAATCAACAATACCCTTAAAATCCGCTTCCGCCCCTATCGGCAGTTGAACCGGATGGGCGTTTTTGGTTAATCTGTCGTGAATGGATTCCAAGTCTTTGTAAAAATCAGCCCCTGTTCTGTCCAGTTTGTTTATAAACGCGATGCGGGGAACATTGTATTTATCGGCCTGATGCCAAACCGTTTCCGATTGCGGCTCCACGCCGGCAACGCCGTCAAATATTACGACACCGCCGTCCAAAACGCGCAATGAACGTTCAACCTCGGCGGTAAAATCCACATGACCGGGAGTGTCAATTATATTGATTCTCGCGTCTTTCCAAAAGCAAGTGGTGGCCGCGGAGGTAATGGTAATGCCTCTTTCTTGTTCTTGTTCCATCCAATCCATCTCGGCCGCTCCTTCGTGAACCTCTCCGATTTTGTGCTTTTTCCCGGTGTAAAACAAAATACGCTCGGTAACAGTTGTTTTACCGGCGTCAATATGGGCGATAATCCCGATATTTCTGGTTTTCTCCAATGAATATTCTCTTGGCATAAAAATTTAGTTTTCAATTTATAATTTTATAATTTATGGTTTCGCCGAGTTAAATTCCGTAATCGGGAAACTTAAAATTTTAGCGCGCGAATCTGGCAAAATGAGCGAACGCCTTGTTGGCCTCGGCCATTCTGTGCACATCTTCTCTCTTTTTTACGGCCGCGCCTTCTCCGTTAACCGCGTCCAAAATTTCGGCCGCCAATTTTTCGTACATCGGCTTTCCTTTCCTGTTTTTCGCGGCTTCAATCAGCCAACGGCAGCCCAAAGTAAAGCGGCGCTCCCCGCGAACCTGAAAAGGCACTTGGTAGTTGGCGCCTCCGACTCTTTTTCCGCGCACTTCCAAAAGCGGTGAAATTTTCTTTAACGCCTTGTGAAAAACATGGCGCGGATCCTGCTTGGTCTCTTCTTTGATAATATCAAAAGCGCCATAGACGATGCTCTCGGCTACGGACTTCTTGCCTCGACGCATAATATAATTAATAAGTTTGGCGACATCAACGTCGTTATATTTCGCGTCTCCTTCAATTTTTCTTTTTGGCGCTTGTTTTCCTCTCATATGATTAATATATAATCCGAATGCTCCGAATGTCTTTATATCCGAACTACGCGTATGTTAATTATTTGGGGCATTCGGATATAATTCGTAGATTCGGGTTATGTTATTTCTTTTCGCGTTTGGCTCCGTATAAACTTCTTGACTGTTTCCGGCCCTCAACTCCCTGCGCGTCATAAACTCCGCGCACAACTTTATACCGCACACCCGGCAAATCCTTTGTTCGTCCGCCCTTAAGCATTACGATTGAATGCTCCTGCAAGTTATGGCCCATTCCCGGGATATACGCCGTTACCTCCATTCCGTTTGACAATCTGACGCGGGCAATCTTGCGTAAAGCCGAATTCGGCTTTTTGGGAGTGGTTGTGGTCACTTTTAAGCACACCCCCCTTTTAAAAGGAGCGCCTTTGGGCAAGACGGACTTCTTTCTGTGCAAGCTGTCCATTACGACCTGCATGGCCGGAGATTTGCTTTTTTCTTTAATTGTTTTCCTGCCTTTGCGGACAAGTTGGTTGATAGTCGGCATAACGCGCTTCACTAAAATAAAAAATCAAATATAAAAAATATCTATTTTAAACTAAAACAAACCCCGAATGTTCGGGATGTTAATAACTTACTTTAATTTAACAAAACTTTTTAAATAAGTCAAGGAAATTTAAAAATTATGAATTTATAATTTAAAATTTAATATATTTTTAACTAAAATTAAAGACAATATTAAAAAATAATACCAAAATAACGCTAAAATAAAGCAAATTGGCAAAAATACCAAAATTTCAGCCGTAACAGGGTTCGGCGACGGTCCCTCGTAAAACGCAAATAAAAAAACGGGCAAACCGTAAAAGATTTGCCCGCAATGA
>JALUVW010000129.1 GCA_027020105.1 Candidatus Falkowiibacteriota bacterium | reverse complement strand
AAGCCCATAGTGACGGTTAACGGCCTGATAAAGAAAATCACGAAAAGAAAAAACGTTATGCGAATTTATTATGTTTCAATTTTATTGGATATTTTTTATTTTATTATGATAGTGTATATGCCCATTTATTTGCGGAATTTGGGTATGAACTGGAAAGAAATAGGAATTATTTTCAGTTTAATGCTGATTCCCTTCATATTGCTGCAATATCCGGCCGGAAGGATCGCGGACAAAAAAATGGGAGAAAAGGAGCTTATAATTTTAGGGCTTTTAATGATGAGCGCGACGACATTGGGCATATTTTTCGTGGAATCGGTGAATATGTATGTCTGGGCGGTTGTTTTGTTTTTAACAAGAGTGGGCGCGGCCCTGATTGAAATTTTGCGCGACTCCTATTTTTACAAAAGAATAGACGGAACGGACGTGGACGTGATTAACTTTTTCAAAACATCAAGGCCCTTCGGATTTTTAACCGCCTCAATTGTTTCCGCCGTTTCGTTGATGTTTTTGCCGCTCCGTTATATTTTCATAATATTGTCAATAGTAATTTTTTCCGGCCTGTATCCGGCCGTTAGATTAAAGGATAACCTGAGCGAAGAAGAGGCGTTGAAGATGAAAAAGTAAAACATCCGCGAACGCGTTATGTCCGCGAAATCGTTCAAGGCGATTTTTGTCGGGCGCGCCCGCGAGCTCGCCGCCGATTCGCGGTTCGCATAAATATGATTATTTTTTTATACGGCGAGGACACGTTCCGCGGCCGCAGAAAATTAAACGAATTAAAAAAGAGGTTTCTGCGCGAGGTTGACCCGAGCGGGAACGGGATTGTTGTCGTGAACGGAGAGAAGGCGACGATGGAGGAAATCAACGAGTCAATCAGCGCCTCGTCCCTTTTGACAAAAAAGAGGATGGTTATCATTGAGAATTTATTTTCAAACAAGAGCCGAACCGTGTTTGACCGGATTAACGAATATTTGAAAAAGAAAAACTCCGATTTGCCCGCCGAAGCCTCGGCGCGGGCGGGAGACAATATTATAATATTTTTGGACGGCGTAAGCGGCAAAGACAGGCAGCCGAAGCACAAGAATGAATTGTTTAAGTTTTTGAGCAATCAAAAATACGCGCAAGAATTCAAAGCATTGTCCAATACCGAGGCGATTGCTTGGACCAAAAAAGAAACCGAGGCGCGGGGAGGAAAGATTAGCCGCCAAGCGGCGGCAGAACTTACTTCGCTTCTGGGAAGCGATTTGTGGCAGATTAACAGCGAGATAGACAAGCTGATAAGTTATAAAGCCGGGCGGAAGCTCGCCTTGGCGGACAATGAAAAGGGGGCCGAAATCAGCGTTGAAGACGTCAAGAGCTTGGTTAGAGGGCAATTTGATGAAAATATTTTCGCTTTAACCGACGCCATCGGCAACAAAAACAAGAGCGCCGCGGTCAAATTGTTTGAAGAGCAGCTTGAAGCGGGGTTGACGGAGGGCTATCTTTTGAATATGATAATCAGGCAATTTGGGATATTGACGCGAATCAGGCAGGCGCTTGACGAGGGGCTTACTTCAAGAAAAATCATAAATTTGTTGAAACTGCATCCGTTTGTCGCGCAAAAAGGGATAAGCCAGGCGCGGAATTTCAACCTTGACGCTTTAAAGAATATTTTCGGCAAGCTGGTTGAAATTGATTACGAAATGAAGAGCGGAAAAGCGGATGCTAAGACGGCGTTGAGTCTGTTAATCGCGAAGATATGATTTAGATAAACTTTTTAAACAAATAGCAAATATTTTGTCATTTTGAGCCGCGGCGAAGGACCTGTAATACTTGGCAACGCGAATATTAACTTAATTCTATGTTTAGAAAACAAAAAAAGAGCAAATACTTGCTCTTTTTTTGTTCGTAATTATTATTTGTGTGTTATTTTTTCGTAGATTTGTTTAACCTAAGATGAAGCCGTGATTTTTTTCTGTCCCTGGCGTTTTTCTTTATGATTCCTTTTTGAGCCGCTTTGTCAAGCGCTTTTAAAGTTTTGTCCACCAGTTCTTTGGCTTTTTCGTCTTTGGCTTCAATGGCCTTGCGGCTTTTTTTAATTAAATCCTTAATATTGTCTTTTATTTTTTTGTTGCGGATTTTTCTTTTCGCGCTTTTGCGCAATTCTTTTTTTGCTGATTTGGTGTTTGGCATAAATATTGGTTAATTAGTTATAGAAGCTGATCCGCTCCAGGCGGAAATCAGTGATTGGTCGCGAGAGCGTTTCTCTATTTGATATTAGCACTGTTTTTTGATTTTGGCAAGAGGAGGGTTAAAGCCGAAAATATTAGCGAAAAAAACAAAATAAACAAGCTTATTACCTGCGGCCAGCGAAGGCCGAGAAATTCGGGGGTGGCGTCTACGCGGATGAATTCAAGGGAGAAGCGAAGTACCGAATAAAGCGTTAAATAGAAAATAACGATTAGTATAGAATTCTTAATTCTTAATTCGTAATTCGTAATTCTTTTTTGTTTTATTATCCAAA
>JALUVW010000128.1 GCA_027020105.1 Candidatus Falkowiibacteriota bacterium | reverse complement strand
TTTTTGATAATCGTATCCGGAGTCAAGGAAACGCTGTCTATCCCGAGTTCAACCAAGAATTGGGCGAAGTCCGGGAAGTCGGACGGAGCTTGGCCGCAGATGCCGACTTTTGTTTTTGTCGCCTTGCCGGTTTCAATCAAATATCTGATTAAAGTTTTGACCGCTTCGTTTTTTTCGTTCGCCACTCCGGCGACGGAGCCCATTAAATCGGAATCGCGGTCAAGGCCGAGCGTTAACTGGGTCAAGTCGTTGGATCCGATTGAAAAGCCGTCAAATTCTTTGGCGAATTCATTGGCTAAAATTATATTGGAAGGTATTTCCGCCATTACATAAATTTCCAAACCGTTTTTGCCTCGCTTAAGGCCGTGTTTTGCCATTATTTTTTTTACCTCTCTTCCTTCCTCAACAGTTCGGCAAAACGGAATCATTATTTTTAAGTTAACCAATCCCATTTCATCGCGGACTTTCGCCAAAGCTTGGCATTCAAGTTCAAACGCCGGTTTGTATTTGGGATCGTAGTAACGGGAGGCTCCCCGCCAGCCAATCATGGGATTGGCTTCCATCGGCTCATACTCTCCGCCCCCTATTAAATTCGCGTATTCGTTTGATTTGAAGTCGGATAATCTTACGATTACGTCCTTGGGGTAAAAGGCGGCGGCGATCATGGCCACGCCCTCGGCGAGTTTGTCAATATAAAATTGCTTTTTGTCGGCGTATCCGACGGTCAAGTCGTCAATTTGTTTTTTGGTTTTTTTGTCTTTTATTTTATTGTAGTTTATTAAGGCGAGAGGATGGATTTTGATGGAATTGTTAATTATAAATTCTTCTCGCGCCAACCCCACGCCTTCGTTGGGAATAAACGATGAAGTAAAAGCCATATCCGGCGCGCCGATATTCATCATTACCTTTGTTTTCGGTTTTTTCAATTTTGAAATATTGGTCGTGTTTACTTTAAACGGCAGTATTCCGCTATAAATAAATCCTGTTTCTCCTTCGGCGCAGCTGACGGTTATTTTTTGCCCCGTTTTTATTTTTTTGCTGGCGTTTTCAGTGCCGACCACGCAAGGAATTCCCAGTTCGCGCGATACGATTGCCGCGTGGCAGGTTCGTCCGCCCTTGTCCGTGACGATCGCCGAAGCGATTTTCATAATTGGCTCCCAGTCGGGATCGGTCATATCCGTTACCAAAACTTGCCCGGGCTTAAATTTGGGGATGTCCTTAATATCCATAATTCTGTTGGCGGTTCCGGCGCCGATTTTGCTGCCCACGCTTTGCCCGGCGGTTATGACTTTTTTCTTTTTTCCTTTCCCCGAGTTGACCGAAGGGTCAAATTTGTATTCTTCCAAGATATTGTAATTCCTAACGCTGTGGATTGTTTCCGGCCGCGCCTGTATTATGTAGAGTTGATTTTCTTTTCCGTCCAACGCCCATTCAATATCCATCGGACGCTTATAATGCTTCTCAATAATCATCGCCCATTCCGCCAGCTTGATAACCTGCTTGTCGGTGATTGATTGCTTGCGCTGATCTTCCGGTTTGACTTTTACGTCTTTGGTCGGCTTTTTCGGATTTTTGTCGTAAACCATTCTGAGCCGTTTTTTCCCGATTGATTTTGAAATTATGGCTTTGGTCGGCTTGAACACGTAAAATTCGTCGGGATTAACTTTGCCCTGCACAATGTTTTCGCCCAAGCCGTAAATTGAATTTATCAAAACGGCGTTTTCAAATCCGGATTCGGTGTCAATGGAAAACATAACTCCGGAAGACGCCAAGTCGCTCCGTATCATTTTCTGCACTCCGACGGACAAAGAAATTTTAAAATGGTCAAAGCCCTTGTCCGTCCTGTATGAAATGGCCCTGTTGGTAAAAAGCGAAGCGATGCATCGCCTGACGGCGTCCAGCAGCCGTTTTTCTCCGGAGATATTCAAATACGTGTCTTGCTGTCCCGCGAAAGAAGCGTCCGGCAAATCTTCCGCCGTAGCGCTTGACCTGACGGCGACATCCACGTTATCCGTTTTATGCTCTTTTGATAATTTTTTATACGCTTGAATGATTTCTTGTTCCAAGTCTTTTGGCAGGGGAGTGTTTAAAATCAGTTTTCTGACTTCCGCGCCGCGCCGCATCAAATCGCGCACGTTATGAGTGTTTAATCCTTTTAAAATTTTTTTAATTTCTTTTTTAACGCCGGTTTTTTCCAAAAAATAATTATAAGCCGAGGATGTGGTGGCAAAGCCGTTGGGCACGCGCACGCCTTTGGCGGCGAGCTTCCTGTACATCTCTCCCAATGAAGCGTTTTTTCCTCCCACTTGCGGAACATCTTTGATTGATAATTGGTTAAAAAACTTTATATATCGCATAATATTTTTGAGATTCTTAGGATTTTTGGAAGGTTTGTGATTCTTGGGACAAATATATTCCCAAACATCCCAAAGATCTTAATTAATTATAAATTTATTTTTTTGCTCCACTCGTAAACATACGGGATTTCCCACCATTCGCCGTCCAAGGCTTTTACGACGCCGATTACGGACACTATCACAAGAGACAACATTAAAAGCTGTCCAAGAACGGGAAACCAGAAGACAAGGCCGGCGATAATTTCAATAACAAACAAAACAAACCCCTGCTTGGCGTGAAATTGGGCGAATTCGGAATCCCTTTTTCCGAGCAGCGGCACCAAGCATAAAATCCAGGCGTAAGAAATGGCCGCGACCACTTTGTTCGCTTCAACATCTTTGGCGGCGGTTAAAGTTGTTTTTTTGTCAGGCATATTTTTATTATTACCATTATAACATAATTTTAATATTTTAGAAATTAACCGATTGGCCGGCCTGCCGGTAAAGCCGGTTTTATGTTTTGTGAATCCGTAGGGGCGAACGGCGTTCGCCCCGATTAACGCGCGGAACCGGAATACGAAAGAGACTAAGTCTCCAATTGGAGACTTAGTCTCTGTTTTTTTCATTAAATTGCCGATTACAATCGT
>JALUVW010000127.1 GCA_027020105.1 Candidatus Falkowiibacteriota bacterium | reverse complement strand
TAAAGTAAAATACTTATAATTGATATTATACAATAAATTAGCGTAAATTACAAAAAAATCGGAATGGCAAATGGATGATTGTTTTGTAATTTGCTGTGGGAAATGGAAAAATGGCGTTCCGCCGCTAAGGCGTGGCAAATAAAACTTAGAATATTTTTATGGGTTGTTTTGGCGGGCGTTGTCGGCTGGCTTTTGTATATGGCTGTAGTGCCAAGCGGAAGGATTAGTTATGTTTACGATTTCAGCGAGCCGAATTATTTTATCGGAAAGTTGACGCCGAAAGAGCGAATAAAAGGGGCTGAGCCGCTACGATTTGCCGCGGCAAATCGTAGCGGCTCAGCCCCTTCCGCGTCCGCGGTTATAATCGGCGACCCTGTTTATTTTTCTTTGCGGACGCCGAGGAGGTTTGATAAGGCAACGCTTACTTTGAAATATAGGCGACCTAAAGAGACTAAGTCTCCTATAGGAGACTTAGTCTCAGTCGTCTCAGCCGTAGAGACGCATAGCAATGCGTCTCTACCCGTGATTGAGGCGGGGATCTTGGTTGATAAAACAATTTGGCGATACGATTTGAAGCCGATTGACAATAAAATAATAGATCAATTAAGTTTGGCTTGGGATGTGACGGAGGAAGACGGCGTTATGCTCCTGCAAAGAGAAAAAAAATACGACAGCATTGACGGTTTTTTAAACAATTTGCCGCCGCGAAATGAAATCGCTCTGTATAATTATGATTTGAAAACGAATTTTGTTTTAAAAGATTACGCGCCCGCGAAGACGAGCTCCGAGATGAATTATCCTTTGCGCGGGAGTTGGCAGTTTTACACCTACGTAAAAAACGAGGACCTGGATTTTGTTTTTGAGTTTTCCGATTTAAATAAAAATAAAGACAGCGATGATATTAATTTATATCTCTATTATAATAATCAAGTTATTGACAGCCGCCGCCTGGACGATAACGGAGAAAGTGAGAATAGCGGCGAATTGATTGGCAGAGGGAAATTAAAATTTAAACTGGCGAATTTGCCGGAAGGCGCTTATAAAATTGAGTTAAGGGCGAATGACGATATTATCACCAAAAATATCATTACCAAACAGAAAAAATTGGCCTTTATGAATAAGTTATGGTTGGCGGACGGCGGGAATTCGGGAATTGTTTTGTACACCGACAGCAGAGAAATAAGGGCGCAGACAATAAATCCGGGGAGCTTGCAGACAATAAAAGCGGGAGACGGTGAGTTGGTTATGGACGAGACATATAAGCAATTTAAAATGAATGTTAGTCTAAGGGATAATAAAGATAATACGGGGGTAGCCGCCGGCGCGAAGCTTAGCTTCAACGAGATTACGCTGGAAAAGGATGATGTTATTTTGGCGGGCGACGGGGTTTTCAGTTTTGGCGAGGATAGTTTGATTAATCCTAAAATTAAAAAAGTTGACGCCAACTTGAATGTTGACGCGGACGGTATAAATTATGTTTTGGCGAATTACAGAATTCCGCGAAACGGCGGGGAGCCCGCCCTGAGCCGGTCAAACGGGTGGAAAGTCGCGCGGGCCGAATTTGATTTGACAAAAGCGTATAGCGAGGACAATAAATACGGTTTTTTGATCTCCATCCCCGGGCTTAGCGCCGATGATGAGGTTGATGATTATGTTGAAATTAAGGAAATCAAGATTGATTTAAATGGCCGCGCACTGCTTGAGGCGTTGAGAGATAAATTCAAGCGGCGATAGCTTTATGGCTTCTTTGTTTCATTGTTTTTTTAACAATGAGGCAATGAAACGCGACGAAACAATGAAATACAACGAAACGATTTATTTAATTTCCAAAGAATTATTTTACGCCCTGACCGGCGCGTTGGTTATTTTTGTTGTTTTGGAAATAATCCGGCCGGGCGTTGTTTTGGCGTACATAAACATAAATTGGGTGTTGATTTTTTGGCTGGCTATTGGTATAGTGATATTGACGACGAAAAATAATTCCGCTTAATTTCGTATTTCCCAAATTTGTAATAAACTTCATACCTTCGCAGGCAGAATGAATAAAGATATATCCAAAAACATCCCGCTGCTTTTACTTATCCTGTTTTTCATAATTCCCGTTATCGGCAAAAATGGAATTGTTTTTTTATTGGTCGTTTTGGCGATTTACATATTGCTTAATAAGATTAAAAATTTCGCGGGAGCGAAATTTAACACCAACAATATGACGCAAACAATAGACGTGGGCGCTTTGGGGTCCGCGCAAAAGGCCAAAAAAATATTATTTACGGCCATAGTGGTTATTTTGGGGCTTTGGCTGTTTTTCGCCTCAATCGTGATAGTGGATGCCGGAGAAACCGGCGTTTATTCGCTGTTCGGAAAAGTGAAAGACGAGGAGCTTAGCTCCGGTTTTCATCTGGTGATACCTTTGGCCAAGGTGACCAAGATGAGCATCAGGACCGAGGAATACACGATGAGCGCCACCAGAGGAGAGGGCAAAAAGGCCGGAGCGGACGCCATTACCGCTCTAACCAAGGAGGGGTTGAGCGTTAATTTGGACATGACGGTTTTATACCATTTGGACGAAAAAAGGGCTTCAGACGTGTATAGGGAGGTCGGCCTGGATTACGAGTCAAAAATAATCAGGCCGGAAATCAGAAGCGCGATTCGCGAAGTGATTGCTCAATACGAAGCCAAAGATATTTATTCGGAAAAGAGGCAGGAAGCGGCGCTGAAAATCACCGATGACCTGAAGAGCAAATTGGAGCCGCGCGGCATCGTTTTGGAGGATGTTCTGCTTAGAAACGTCCAGTTGCCCGCCAATTTGGCCAACGCCATCCAGGAAAAGCTGCGCGCCGAGCAGGAAGCGCAAAAATATGATTTTATTTTAACCAAAGAGAAAAAGGAAAAAGAAAGAAAAATTATTGAAGCCGAAGGCCAAGAAGAAGCGCAGAGAATCATTAACAGGAGCCTGACCGACAATTACCTGTATTATCTTTACATCAGCGAACTGAAAGACAGAAAAGGGACGATTTACGTGCCGACCGGGCCGACAACCGGAATGCCGTTGTTTCGGGACATAGGGAGATAAATTATAAATTTTAAATTACAAATAAATTTCAAATTCCAAATTCAAAATTTCTACCGACTTTTAAGTCTGGTTCAGGCGACTTTAGTCGCTATACGGCAGGTTAAAACCTGCCGAACCCTGAGTTAAAACTCGGTAGAAGGTATCGTCCTATGATAAACGGCGTAATAATTAAAAAATTAAATAAAAATACGGATGAACGCGGTTGGCTGGCGGAGTTTTTCAGGAATGACGAGGTTGATTATAGTCCGGCGATGGGATATGTGAGCGTGACCAAGCCGGGCGTGGCCAGAGGGCCGCACGAGCACAAGGAGCAGTCGGATTGTTTTGTGTTCACCGGTCCGGGCGATTTTGAGCTTTATCTTTGGGATGGGCGCGACGGCAGCAAAACAAAAGGCGAGCGCGTAAAAATTAAAGTAGGCGAGAATAATCCGACCATGGTGATTGT
This sequence comes from Candidatus Falkowiibacteriota bacterium, assembly GCA_027020105.1. Taxonomy (GTDB): domain Bacteria; phylum Patescibacteriota; class Patescibacteriia; order Patescibacteriales; family SZUA-104; genus SZUA-104. Next base: position 14,832 of record JALUVW010000127.1, on the reverse strand, counting down.
GCCGCCCGGAGTGGTCCACGGATATAAATGCGTTTCAGTCGTTGACGGTTGGTGCGTCAATTTGCCGGATAAACTGTACAAAGGCGAGGGGAAAAAGGAGGAGGTGGATGAGATTAGGTGGGAGGATGAGAGAGATTCGCCGTATAAAATTATATAAAATTTCTACCGACTTTTAAGTCGGGTTTTGCGGCTTTAGCCGCCCGTTCGTCAGGTTAAAACCCGCCGAACCCTGAGCTGAAGCTCGGTAGAATTTTTTAAAAATATGTGCGTATTTTGTGAAATAATAAAAGGAAGTATTCCCTCGCATAAAGTTTACGAAGACGACGATGTTTACGCCTTTTTAGATATCGCGCCGGTTAGCTACGGCCATACCTTGGTTGTGCCCAAAGAGCATTACGCCAATATGGAAACGATTCCGGAGGATGTTTTATGCAAGCTGATTGCGGCCGTCAAGAAAGTCGGCAAAGCGGTTAAGGAAGGATTGGGAGTCGCCGGCTATAATATTTCTGAGAATAACGACCCGGTTGCCGGCCAAGTGATTCCGCATATCCATTTTCATGTCATTCCCCGCCGGCGCGACGACGGCCTAAAGCTTTGGCCGCAAGGCAAATACGGCGACGGCGAAGCGGAAGAGGTGGCGGAGAAGATAAGAAAAGCCACTTGATAAAGGGGCCGGGGAATTAAAAACCGTGAACATCAAGCATCCTTAATTCAAAGAGGGCGTTAAATGAAAATATGAAAATATTGGTAACCGGCGGAGCCGGGTTTATCGGCTCAAATTTTATACGATACTGGACAAACAAATATCCGGATGACAAGATTGTCAATCTGGACGCTTTGACTTACGCCGGAAATTTGGAGAATTTAAAGGATATTGAAAATAATAAAAATTATGAATTTATCAAGGGTGATATACGCGACGCGGACTTGGTTAACGACTTGGTGAAAGATGTTGATTTAATAATTCATTTCGCGGCGGAAAGCCATGTTGACCGCTCCATTCAAAATAGCGAGGATTTTATAAAAACAAATGTTTTGGGTACGAGGGTGTTGCTGGACGCGGCGAAAAATAACGGCAATATAAGGTTTCACCACATTTCCACCGACGAGGTGTTTGGGGCGCTCGGCTTGGATGACGAGCCGTTTAACGAAGACACGCCGTACGATCCGCGCAGTCCGTACAGCGCGTCCAAGGCGGCTTCCGACCATTTGGCCAGGGCGTATTTTCATACGCATAAACTGCCGATTACGATTTCCAACTGCACGAACAATTACGGCCCTTTCCAATTTCCGGAAAAGCTGATTCCTTTGTTTATAACTAATCTAATAGAAGGGGAAAAAGTGCCGGTGTACGGCAAGGGAGAAAATATACGGGACTGGATTTATGTTGACGACCATAACGCCGGCGTTGACGCTATTATTAAAAAAGGCAGAATCGGAGAGACATATTGCTTGGGCGGAGAAAACGAGATAACAAATTTGGAGATAACCAAAAAGATATTAAATTTAATGGGTATGGGCGAGGAAATGATAGAATACGTCAAGGACCGTCCCGGGCACGATTTTCGCTACGCGATGGATATTACAAAGGCCAAAAATGAATTAGGATGGAGGCCGAAAATAAAATTTGAAGAAGGACTGAAAAAAACGGTTGAATGGTATAAGAATAATAAGGATTGGTGGAGAGGAATTAAAAGCGGAAGTTATTTGGAATATTATAAGAAGCAATACGGACGGAATTAAGAATTATGATTTAAGAATTATGAATAAAATAATTTTAATTTTAGGGGCGCAAGGCAATCTTGGACAGCAATTGGTGAAAGCCTTTGAAAGTAATTATGAGGTGTTGGCTTGGGATAGGGGAAAACTGGACATAACCGACCGAGAGTCTGTCCCGGAAAAGATTAAAAGCGTCAAGCCGGACATAATTGTCAATTCCGCCGCCTATAACGCGGTTGACAAATGCGAGGAGGATGAAAATGAGTTTGAATCGGCGAAAAAAATCAACGGCGAAGCGCCGGGAATTCTGGCGCGAGCCGCCTTGGAAAATGACGCTCTTCTGGTTCATTATTCCTCGGATTATGTTTTTGGCGGAGAAAATAAAAACGGATACGGAGAGGATGATGAGCCGAATCCGATCAGTAGATACGGAGAAACGAAGCTGATGGGAGAGAGAGAGGTTTTAAAACATAAAAACCGAGGGTTAAAATATTATATAATCCGTACATCAAAATTATTTGGGCCGCGAGCGGCAAGCAAAGCGTCAAAACCGAGCTTTTTTGACATAATGCTGAAATTGGCCGAATCAAAAAAAGAGTTGGACGCGGTTGACGAAGAACTGAGCTGTTTTACTTATACGCCCGATTTGGCGAAAGCGACCAAGAAATTGATTGAAGGCAAAAAACCTTATGGAATTTATCATATCGCGAACAGCGGCCCGTGTACTTGGTATGAGGCGGCGAAAGAATTATTCAAACTCGCCGGCGTTGACGTTAAGGTTAATCCGGTAAGCGCCGATAAATTTCCTCGTCCGGCGAAGCGGCCGAAGTATTCGGTTTTATTAAATACGAAATTAGACAATCTAAGGAATTATAAGGAGGCGTTAGGGGAATATAAGCAAGTTAAAAGTTTATAAAGTTATAAAGTTTATAAAGAGTTTTTAGAGCGCGTTATTGCGATTAATTAAAACTTTATAACTTTCAACTTTATAACTTTATACTAAATATATGCGTGGAATAATTTTATCGGGGGGGAGCGCGACCAGATTGCGGCCCTGCACAAAAGTGACAAGCAAACAATTATTGCCTATTTATAATCGGCCGATGATTTATTATCCGCTCAATACCTTGATTAAGGCCGGTATTAAAGAGATTTTAATTATCGTCGCTCCGGAAAAGGCGGGGGATTACCTGAATTTGCTTGGCAGCGGCAAGGAATTCGGCGTAAGGTTTACTTATGAAATTCAGGATAAGCCGAACGGTCTGGCCGAGGCGTTTATAATCGGCGAGAATTTTATTGATGATGAAAATGTTTGCATGATATTGGGGGATAATATTTTTGAAGATGATTTTACGGAAGATATTAAAAATTTTAAGAAAGGGGCGAAGGTTTTCGCGAAAAGCGTTAATGACCCGGAAAGGTTCGGAGTGGTTGAATTTGACGAAAACAATAAAGCGGTGTCCATAGAGGAAAAACCGAAAAAACCAAAAAGCAATTTCTGCGTTACCGGCCTTTACGTCTATGATAATCGTGTCGTGGATATAGCCAAAAATTTAAAACCGTCGGAGAGGGGAGAAGTGGAAATAACAGATGTTAATAATTGGTATTTGGAAAGAGGGGAGCTGGATGTGGCGCGGGTTAACGGGGAGTGGATTGACGCCGGCACCTTTGACAGCTTGCTTGAAGCGCAAATTTTAGCAAAAGAAAAATTACAAGATAAATTAATAATATAATTTTTTACTCCCATATAACGTTATATGGGAGTAAAATGGGGAAGTTGGTTTTGTCGCGATATTCCGGCGTATCGCGGCAAGCAATAAATATGGAGGATAGGGTAAAATTAGTTGTTGGGTTTATAACTTACGGCGAATCCACCGCGAAGTATTTGCCGTATTTTTTGCCGAGCTTAAAAACGGCGTTAAAGCGGTTCGACCGCTTTACGAGCGGTCGAACCGCTTGCGCGGTTTTGTGTTTTGACAACAGCGAGGATGGAGAGAAAGAGAATATGGAATATATTAAAAAAAATTACCCGGAGATTAAAATCATAAGAGAAGGGCATAATTTAGGGTTTGCCAAGGCGTATAACAAAATGATAAAACGGGCGGGCGAATTGGGGGCCGAATATTTTTTGGCGATAAATCCGGACACCGTTTTGGCGCCGGACGCCGTTGAAAAAATGGTTAAGGCGATGGATAATGACAAAAGTTTTGGATCGGCGAGCCCCAAGGTCTTTAAATGGGATTTTGCCAAAAACGAGAAAACGGATATAATTGACACTCTCGGCGTAAAATTATCGCCCGGATTAAGATTCGTGGACGCGGAACGGGGGAAAACCGACAAAGAAGCGCGCCGAAACGAAAAAATAATAGGTCCCTCGGGCGCGGCCGGATTGTATCGGCTAAGCGCGTTGGAGAAGATTAAACAAGACGGGCAATATTTTGACGAATTGATGTTTATGTATAAAGAGGATTGCGATTTGGCGTACAGGTTGTTTTTGGCCGGATTTAAGTCAATGAGAGTTGATGAAGCTGTTATTTACCACGACAGAAGCGTCGGCGCCAAGGGCGAGGGCGATTTGAGCATAGCGTTTAACCGCAAGAATAAAAGCAGGCAGGCGAAAAAATGGTCGTTTTTGGGACAGCAGATAATTTTTGTTAAATATTGGAGCTTGCAAAGTTTCAAAGACAAGCTCGCCATTGTTTGGCGGCAAATGAAAATTTTGGTTTTTATATTGTTTTTTGAGCCGTATTTGTTGCGGGAATTGGTAAATTTCGCCAAAATACAAAATAAAATTAAAATATATAAATAATTTTTTTGTATTTTGAGCTTATATTATGGATTTAAGCGTAATTATTGTTTCATGGAATGTCAGGGAGAAATTACGGGAAAATTTAAAAGCGATTTTTCAAAGCGGCGGAGATTTAAACTTTGAAGTTTTTGTGGTTGATAATAATTCAAAAGACGGATCGGCGGATATGGTCAGGCGAGAATTTCCGCAAGTTACCCTAATTGCCAATACTGAAAATTTGGGATTTGCCAAGGCGAATAATCAAGCCATTAAAAAGTCGAAAGGAAAATTTATTTTATTGCTCAATCCCGATATGAAGGTTTTTCAGGACACGCTTGTTAATATGGTCGCTTGGATGGAAGAGAACAAGCGGGCGAGTGTTGCCGGCTGCCGCTTAATCGGAGAAAACGGCGAAACAATAAAGCATATTCGCCGGTTCCCTCGGCTGTGGGACCAGCTGGCGATTGTCTTAAAATTGCCGCATTTGTTCCCGGGCATTTTAAACAAATATTTGCGCGCTGACTTTGATTACGAGCGCGCCGCGAAGGTTGATTCAATCCGCGGCGGGTTTTTTATGATAAGAAAAGAAACCATTGAAAAAATAGGAATGTTGGACGAAAGGTATTTTGTTTGGTTTGAAGAGGTTGATTATTGCCGCAGGGTAAAAGAGGCCGGCGGGGAGGTTTGGTACGCTCCGGCCGCCAGATGCGTTGATTTCGTGGGGCAAAGTTTTTCGCTCATCAAGAGGGTGACCGCGCAGAGATATTTTCGCGATTCAATGCTTAAATATTTTGAAAAATGGCATCCGTCTTGGCAGGGCCAAATCTTGCGAACAGCTTGGCCTATCGGCATATTTGTCGCGCGTGTTTTTGACAAACTGAAACTGAAAAGCGGGGCAAGAACATAAAAGCGGCAATTCGGTAAAAAACCGTTTAATTTTAAATTTATTTTTTTCCTTCGTAAAATCCGTATAATCGGGTTTTTTTATTGACTTTCCGCGGGGGTATGGTAATATATTTTACTGGTGTTCGTTAAAATCAAAGTTTAAGATTAAACAAATAAAGAAAGGAGGAAATGAGCGGGGAAGCAGAAAAATCCGATTAACCGAAAAAAGGAGGACGAGATGAGGAAGGCTTCAGCGTTGTTTTTTTGTTTCTTCTCTTTGTTGGCAACTCCCGCTTTCGCGGGGGGAGGCGGCGGAGAAGGAATAGCCATGGAGTTGGCCGATTCCATGGCCGGCTATCTGTCAATAGCGCTTTTCGCGCTCGCTTATTTCTTGGTGTTTCTTGAGGACAAGATACACTTGAGAAAAAGCAAGCCGGTGGTGTTGGCGGCCGGAATTATTTGGATTTTGGTGGCCCTCACTTACGCCGGCCTCGGACGTCCGGATTACGCCGAGGAAGCGATAAGGGAGAATTTTCTGGAATACGCCGAACTTTTCTTGTTTTTGCTGGTTGCCATGACGTATATCAACGCCATGGATGAACGCAACGTGTTCCAGTCTTTACGGTCGTATTTGGTCGGCCGCGGTTTTACGCTTAAGAAGGTTTTTTGGATTACCGGGGTGTTGGCGTTTTGCATGTCGCCGATCGCCGATAACCTGACCACCGCGTTGGTTATGGGGGCGGTGGTGATGGCGGTGGCCGCCGGCAATAAACCCTTCGTGGTGGTCGGCTGCATAAACATTGTCGTCGCCGCCAACGCCGGAGGAGCTTTTTCTCCATTCGGCGACATCACCACATTGATGGTGTGGCAGAAAGGCAAGGTTCAGTTCAGCGAGTTTTTCGCCATTTTTCTGCCGTCCTTGGTGAATTGGCTTGTTCCGGCGGTGATAATGAGCTTTTCCATCGGAAATCTCCGGCCGGAAGCGGCAAAAGAAAAGACGGTTATGAAAATGGGCGCTAAGAGGATTATGTTCTTGTTCGCGCTCACAATCGCCACGGCCGTAACTTTTCACAACTACCTGCGCCTTCCGCCGGCGGCCGGAATGATGCTCGGGTTCGGCTACCTCGGCTTTTTTTCTTATTATCTGAAAAGAAAAGAGCAGAGGGACCACGACGTGGACGACAACCCTTTGGCCGCTCCCAACGGGCAAAGGACGCATTTTGATTTGTTTCGTAAAATCGCCAAGGCCGAATGGGACACCCTCCTCTTTTTTTACGGAGTAATTCTCTGCGTCGGAGGAATTTCCCAGTTCGGTTATATGGCTAAATTGTCGGAGTTTATGTACAACGACTTGGGGCCGACTTGGGCGAACACGCTCGTCGGAGTCGTCTCGGCGGTATTGGACAATATTCCGGTGATGTTCGCGGTGCTGAACATGAATCCGGAAATGTCCCACGGGCAATGGCTCTTGGTCACGCTCACTGCCGGAGTCGGAGGCAGTCTTCTTTCCATCGGATCCGCCGCCGGTGTGGCGTTGATGGGATCGGCAAGAGGCGTGTACACCTTTTTTTCTCATTTAAGGTGGACGCCGGCCATAGCGCTGGGATACGCCGCCGGCATTGCCGTTCATTTGATTGTCAATTATAAATTGATGTAAAAAACACAACTTGTTAAACAAGGCAAGGCCAATCAACGGCCTTGCCTCTTTTTTTACCCAAAAAAAAGCCCGTTAGGTTGAGCATGGGGACTATGCCTAAGGGGCTTGCGGGCTTTATTTAATCCAAATCGTTTTTTTCTATGTACCTGATCGCCTCGTCGGTCTGCTGGAGGTTTAGGTCTATTTTTGATTTTTCGATGTAATCATCGAAAATTTCGGCCGCCTCCAGCCTTTTGGAATTGTTTCTCTCTTTTTCCATTTTTCCCTCCTTTAAATAAAATGGAGATGGTTTTTAACAAAGCCCAAGTGTCTTTAGTTATATTATATACCTAACGGCATAATAATAGAAGTAGAGAAAAAAAGGCTGATTTTAGCGTAATTTTTATTTGTTTTTCCGTTTTTTCAAAGAAATGTTGACAAATTTCGGTAAAAATAACCGCCCCTGTGGATAATTTATTTTTTTATTAGCGCGCCCTTGACAAAGATTTTTTTAATATATAAAATACAATATGTAAGAATTAGCACTCAACAGCTTAAAGTGCTAATTGTCCGTTAAGAAATAAAATAATAATAAATAATAAATAATAAATAACTTACTCTATCCATAACTGCGGCGAAATCCGCGCCGCGAGTTATGCGTTACGAGCTACACGTGAATATGAAATTAAAACCATTGCACGACCATGTTATCGTTAAACCGATAACGGAAGACGAGATTACGAAGGCCGGCATTGTTTTGCCGGACACCGTTGACAGGGAAAAACCGGAGAAGGGCGAGGTTGTCGCCGTCGGTCCCGGCAAGATGATGGATAACGGACAAAGAGCCGAAATGAGCGTAGCCGTCGGCGATAAAGTAATGTTTAAAAAATATTCTCCGGACGAGATCAAGGTTGACGGGGAGGAATATCTTATTATCGCCGAAAGTGATATTTTGGCCGTGTTAGGGTAATAAATTATTTTACTAATAAAACCGAAACTCAAATGTCAAAAGCCAAAACAATAATTCAAAACTGAAAAATTTCAAGCTTTAAGTTTTGGTTTTGAGTTTTGCGCTTTGAGATTTGAGTTATGAATAAATATGTCAAAACAAATAATTTACAACGAAGAGGCGAGGAGCGCCTTAAAACAAGGGGTTGATAAATTGGCGAACGCCGTTAAAGTGACTCTCGGCCCCAAGGGGCGGAACGTGGTTTTGGACAAGGGCTTCGGGTCGCCGACCATCACCAAGGACGGTGTCAGCGTCGCCAAAGAAATTGAACTGGAAAATAAGTTTGAAAATATCGGCGCGGAGATGGTGAAAGAAGTGGCTTCCAAAACCAACGATGTCGCCGGCGACGGCACCACCACCGCCACCATTTTGGCGCAAGCGATGATTAGCGAAGGATTGAAGCTTGTTTCTTCCGGAGCGGAGCCGATAGAAATAAAGCAGAGCATTGAAAAAAAAGTAAGCGAAATAGTCGCAAAGCTTAAAGAAATGAGCAAACCAATCTCCACCAAGGAGGAAATCGCGCAAGTGGCTTCAATCAGCGCCAATGATTCCGAAATAGGCAACATTATCGCCGAAGCCATGGATTCCGTCGGCAAAGACGGCGTTATTACCGTTGAGGAAGGCCAGTCTTTCGGCGTTGAAAAGGAAGTGGTGGAAGGAATGCAGTTTGACAAAGGATATGTTTCTCCTTATATGATTACCAACGCCGATTCAATGAGGGCGGAGTTTGAAGATCCGTTTATATTGATTACCGACAAGAAAATTTCTTCCGTTCAAGAAATTTTGCCGCTTTTGGAAAAAATGGCGCAGCAAGGCAAGAAAGACTTGGTTATTATCGCCGACGAAATTGAAGGGGAAGCGTTGGCGGTGTTTGTGGTCAATAAACTGAAAGGAACATTTAATACTTTGGCCGTTAAAGCGCCCGGATTCGGCGACAGAAGAAAGGCCATGCTGGAGGATATAGCGATTTTAACCGGCGGAAAAGTTATTTCCGAAGAAGTGGGGCTAAAATTGGAAAACGTTGAAATAGAGGATTTGGGCAAAGCGCGAAAAGTGGTTTCATCCAAAGACGATACCACCATTGTTGAAGGCAAGGGAGACGAAGCGAAAATCAAGTCAAGAATTGAGCAGATTAAAAAAGAAATTGAGATGTCCGATTCCGACTTTGACAAAGAAAAATTACAGGAACGATTGGCGAAATTATCCGGCGGAGTGGCCGTGATTAAAGTGGGCGCCGCCACTGAAACCGAAATGAAGGAGAAGAAGGACAGGATTGAAGACGCTCTGAACGCCACTCGCGCCGCCGTGGAAGAAGGAGTGGTCGCCGGCGGCGGACTTGCGTTGGCTTTGGCCGGCAACGCGTTTAGGGATTTGACGGACAAAAAGGAAGACAGCGTCGGCGCGAAAATAATTGACCGCGCCATACTTGAGCCAATCAAGCAAATTGCCGCCAACGCCGGCAAGGACGGCTCCTTGGTTTTGTATAACATAATGAGCGCGCACAAAAAGGGAGATACCGGCATCGGCTACAACGCGGCGAAAAACCGTTTTGAAGATTTGGTTAACGCCGGCGTGGTTGATCCGACCAAGGTTGTCCGCTCCGCCTTGGAGAACGCGTCTTCGGCCGCGGCGATGTTTTTGACCACGGAAGCGGTAATTACGGATAAGCCGGAAGACAAAGAAGCGGCCGGCGGCGGAACGCCCGCGGGAATGGGCGGAATGGGCGGCGGCATGCCGATGATGTAAAGACGCAAGAAACAAACACGCAGATCACGGATTTATATAAAAACTATGCCCTTAATTACGGGCATAGTTTTTTATAATTCCCCCTTTAGTAAAGGGGGCTGGGGGGATTAGCGGTGATGGCAATAAGCGGACGGCCATATAAAGCGGACAATTTGCGGATGATAGCCGGTATTTCGTTTATGGGATTGTTACGGTTTTATTATAATCGGCAAATTGACCCCGTGTCGCGGTATCGGCAAGCGGACGGGCCGCCGCGACGCCTCTCGTCCGCCAAGGGGGCGAACGCCGTTCGCCCCTACGGGGCGTAATGGCTTTTGGGAATACATTTAAATCGTCCAAGTTCGGGCGGTTTTATTTGACCAAAAACGAAAAAATTAGTAAGATGTAGGGAGTAATAAGATAAATAAGAACAAAAAGAATAAACGGTTTTGCGATTCACGGCAAAACAATATTCTTATTTTTCTTATTTATCTTATTTTTCTTATTTTAACCTATGGACAATATTAGGAATTTTTGCATAATCGCGCACATTGACCACGGAAAGTCAACTTTGGCGGACAGGATGCTGGAGATTACCGGCACGGTTGAAAAGAGAAGAATGAAAGAGCAGCTTTTGGACAGAATGGACTTGGAGCGAGAGCGGGGGATTACCATCAAGCTGCAGCCGGTGACCATGGAATATAATAATTATAAGCTTAATCTGATTGACACTCCGGGACACGTTGATTTCGCTTACGAGGTTTCGCGCAGTTTGGCGGCGGTTGAAGGCGCCGTTTTATTGGTGGACGCGACGCAGGGAATTCAAGCACAGACATTGGCCAATTTGTATTTGGCCATGGAGCAGGATTTAATCGTTGTGCCGGTGGTGAATAAGGTTGATTTGCCGGCCGCCGACGTCCAAAAAACGAAAAATGAAATTATAAAATTGTTGGGATGTGGCGCCGAGGAAATAATTTGCGCCTCCGGAAAAACGGGAGAAGGCGTGGAGGAAATTTTAAAGGCGGTTATTGAGCGCGTACCGTCGCCGGTTCGCGGCAGGTCCGCGGGGACGAACCAACCGTTGCGCGCTTTGATTTTTGATTCAAATTATGACGAATATAAAGGCGTTGTGGCGTACGTGAGAGTGGTTGACGGTGAGATAAAAAAAGGAGATAAAATTTATTTAATGGCAACCGGAGCGACGAGTGAGGCGTTGGATATCGGTATTTTTAAACCGGATTATAAGTCAACGGAGGGGCTCAAAACAGGGGAAATCGGTTATATCGTAACCGGCTTTAAGGAAGTGGGCGAAGCAAAGGTCGGTGATACCGTCACAAGCGGTTCAACCGCTTTAAGAGCGGTTGAACCGCTTACCGGCTACAAAGAAGTTAAACCCATGGTTTTTGCCGGCGTCTTTCCAAGGGAGGGAAACGAGTTTGAAGAATTAAGAGAGGCGATTGCCAAACTTAAATTAAACGACGCTTCTTTGGCGTATGAGCCGGAGCGGTCCGAGGCGCTCGGATTCGGGTTCAGGTGCGGGTTTTTGGGACTTCTGCATTTGGAGATTTTTCAGGAAAGGTTAAGGCGGGAGTATAATTTGGACTTGATCGTGACCGTTCCGAGCGTCGCTTACAAGGTTCGCAAAAAAAGCGGAGAAGATTTGATCATAAGGACGCCAAGGCAACTGCCGGACCAAACCGAGATAGATAAAATAGAGGAGCCGTGGGTCAAGCTGGACATCATCACTCCCAAAGGTTATATCGGGCCCATTATGAGTTTGACTCAAGATAAAAGAGGGATTTACAAAAATACGGAATATTTGGACGAAGACAGGGCTATTTTGCATTATGAAATACCGATGTCTTCCATCTTGACCGATTATTACGACAAAATAAAAAGCGCCAGCTCCGGGTACGCTTCGCTAAACTACGAATACGCCGATTATCGCGAGGCGGACGTGGTCAAGATGGATATTTTGGTGGCGGAAGAGCCGATTGAGGCCCTGTCTTTAATCGTTTACCGAGATGACGCTTTCAGGCGAGGCAAAGAAATCGTCAAGACGTTAAAAGAAACACTGCCGAAGCAAATGTTCGCGTTAAAACTGCAAGCCGCCGTCGGCGGAAAAATAATCGCCGCCGAAAGATTATCGGCGCTGCGCAAGGATGTGACCGCGAAATTATACGGCGGAGATGTTTCGCGCAAGCGAAAATTATTGGAAAAACAGAAAAAGGGAAAGAAAAAAATGATGGAAGCCGGCAAGGGGAGCGTGGATATTCCGAGCGATGCTTTTGTCAAGATACTTAAGAGGTAAGGAAATGAAAATCACAAATTCCAAATAAATTACAATGACCAAAATTCAAAATAAAATTAATATTTTGAATTTGTAATTTTGGACTTATTTGGAATTTGGCGTTTTTAATTCGTAATTTAAAATTATGAAACGTAAAAAAATCGTAAAAATATTCTGGGTGATTTTAAGCATTATGATAATTTTCACCATGGTGCTTTGGAGCGTCGGCATGGCGTTTATGTGAGAGGCGACATCCGTTCGCCGTCAAAAACGCCAATCAATGAATCGCGAACACGGAAGTTCGCCGAGTTCCGCCCCGCCTTCGCGAATATGGGCGGCCGGAGCCGCCAAACCCGACATAAGACTCGGCGGAAGTTTTAACGTTAATGTTTATGAAAAAAAAATGGCTGATTTTGCCGAAGATAGGCGATGATTTTATTAAAAAATATCCTGATTTAAGCGGGATTGTTTTACAGTTGCTTTTTAACCGCGGGATTACGGGAAAAGAGGAAATTAAGAGGTTTTTAAGCTCCCCCGGCCCCGTTCATCAAGGCGGCGAAGTCCTGCAATCCCTCTCCGGCAAGTCAGAATCGGAATCTTCGTTCGGGGGGCGCCATAGTCCGTTTTTGTTTAACGATATGGAGAAGGCGGTTGATTTGGTTATTAAACACATCAAGGAGCAAAATAAAATCGTGATTTACGGTGATTATGACGCGGACGGGGTTACGGCCACCGCCGTCTTAATGGATGTTTTGGGAACGCTTAAAGCCGATGTGGAGCCGTATATTCCCGACAGAGTGAGCGAGGGATACGGATTGAACAGGGAGGCGGTCAAGGAGCTGTCCGCCGCGGGCGCAAGTCTTGTTATTACGGTGGATGGAGGAATTCGCGGCAAAGAAGAAGTTGAATACGCCAAAGAAATCGGTTTGGACATAATCGTAACCGATCACCATATTCCGCCTCGCGCTGAAGCCTCCGGAAACAATGATGAGCTGCCGAATTGCCCGATAATCAATCCGTTGGTTGAGGGCGAAAACTACCCTTTTAAATATTTGGCCGGCGTCGGCGTCGCCTTTAAATTGGCCGAAGCGATAATAAGCAAATCAAAATTATCCGACGATGACAAGAAAAAATTGGAAACGCGCGTCTTGGATTTGGTGGCGATCGGAACCGTGGCCGACTGCGTTACTTTGCTCGGCGAAAACAGGGACTTGGTAAAAACGGGACTGAATGTTTTGAACAACACAAGCAGAGTCGGCTTGCGGGAGTTGATTAAAATAGCGCGGATAAACGGAAATAAAAAGTTGGACAGCTGGAATATCGGATTTCAAATCGCGCCGCGTCTTAACGCCGCCGGCAGGATGGACCACGCCAATACCGCCTTAGAGCTGCTTATAACCAAGGACCGGAAGGAGGCTGAGGCGATTGCTCGGCGTTTGAACGACAGGAATATTGAAAGGCAAGAAGCGACCGAGGACATAGTTGAGCGGATCGTGAAGATGGTTGAGGATACCGGCGGACGAAACGGCCCGTCCCGTCCCGTCCCGTCCGCCATTGTCGCGGTTACTCCCGATGATAAAATATGGAACGAGGGCGTAATCGGCTTGGCGGCCGGTAGAATCAGCGGTAAATATTATTTGCCCGCGCTGGTGATAACGAAAAATGACGACGGATACAAGGGATCGGGCAGAAGTATCGGCGAATTTAACATAATGGAGGCGCTGGAAGAGTGCTCTGATTTGTTAGATAAATACGGAGGCCATCCGATGGCGTGCGGATTCAGCTTGCGGGAAAGCAATTTGGAAGAATTCAGGAAAAAAATCATTGAAATCGCCGACCGCGAGTTAAAGGGAGCGGACTTGACGCCGAAAATAAAAATTGAGGCCGAGGTTGATTTAAGCGAAATTAACAAAGAGTTTATAGCGGAAGTGGAAAAATTCGCGCCGTTTGGGCAAGATAATGATCAGCCTAAATTTGTGAGCCGCGGAGTCCTCGTGGCTGATATCGCCACAATGGGAATTGAGGGCAAACACATTAAACTAAAAATTAAGAATGACGAATGCGGAATTATTAGCGCCGTGGGCTTCGGTCAAGCTGAACGGTGGAAAGATCTGCGGATTGGCGATAAGATTGATATAGTTTATTATGTTGAGATGAATGAGTTTAACGGACGGACGGAAGCGCAGTTAAAAATTGTGGATATAAAGATAGGATCTTTGTGATTATTACGATCTTTAAGATTTTTGGGATTATTTTTAAAATTGTCTCAAGAATTTTAAATATTCCAATGACTTTAAATATTTTGCAAATTTATGCGATATAAAAAGTTGATTATTTATACGGATGGAGGGGCGCGCAATAATCCGGGGCCGGCGGGGATCGGAGCCGTTTTATTGGATGAAAAAGGGAATGAAGTCGCCGCGATATCCGAGTATGTCGGAGAGGCGACGAATAATCAGGCCGAGTATATGGCGGTTATCGCGGCCATAAAAAAAGCCGGAGAATTGGGGGCGGAAGAGCTGGAATTCTATTTGGACAGTGAATTGGTCGTTAAGCAGTTAAACCGAGAGTATAAAGTTAAAAATAAGGACTTGGCGCCATTATTCGTGCGAATTTATAACGCGTCTCTGAATTTTAAAAAAGTCAGTTTCAACCATGTGCCGCGCGAGCAAAACAAAGAAGCGGACAGATTGGTTAATTTGGCGATAGATGGAGCCGTAAATCAATAATCATAACGCGCGTCCATAAAACACCAAAACTCCAATTCGCGTCATTCGGAT
>JALUVW010000126.1 GCA_027020105.1 Candidatus Falkowiibacteriota bacterium | reverse complement strand
CATTCGGGTCTCGGGTCATTCGGATTATAAACATTCGGATATTCGGGTCTCGTCGGGATGACAATATGAATAAGAATTTTTGGGAAAAACTTAAAAAACCGATATACGCGCTGGCGCCGATGGCGGGAGTGACCGATTCGGCTTTTCGGCAAATTTGCAAATCGTTCGGAGCGGATGTCGTGTATAGCGAGATGGCGTCGGCAACGGCGTTGGTTTACTCTCCGCGAAAGACATTGAAAATACTTGAGTCCGACAAAAAAGAAGCCCCCTATGTGATTCAGCTATTCGGCAGTAAACCGGAGCACTTTGCTTATGCCGTAAAACTGTTAACGGATAAAAAACAAATTTCCAAATTTCAAATTTCAAATTACCAATTACCGCAAGGTGTTGACATTAACTTCGGCTGTCCCGTAAAGAAGGTGCAAAAGCAGGGAGCGGGGGCGATTTTAATGAATAATTTAAAATTATCCAGAGAAATCATAAAAACCGTTATAGACAACACGGATTTGCCGGTTTCCGTGAAAATAAGAAGCAAGGCGGGACAAGTCGGCGCGTTGAGGTTTTTGGATAATGTAAATGACTTGGACGTTAAAGCGGTTATGATTCACGGACGGACCTTAAACCAGGGCTTTGCCGGAAAAGTGGATTTTGAGGTGATAAAAAAAGCGCGCGATTATTTCGGCGGCGTTATTCTGGCCAACGGCGGCGTGATGAGCGCGGAGGACGCGGAAAATTTATTGGAAAGGACCGGAGCGGACGGAGTGGGAATCGCGCGGGGCGCCATGGGCAGGCCGTGGATTTTCGCGGATATTAAAAAAGTAGAGACGAGGCAGTGCCTCGTCTCTATGGAGCGTGATGTTTTTAAAATTGCCGTAAAGCACGCGAAGCTGGCGGAGAAGCTGAAGGGCGATGTCGGAATCAGAGAAATGCGAAAACATTTATGTTGGTATGTTTCCGGATTGCCGAACGCGAGAAAATTGCGGCAGGGGCTGGTGAGGGTGAACAGCTTGGAGGATGTTAAGAATATATTGTCATAAAATCAAAGCCAAAAATAAAACCGATTTTTTCCGAAAAAATCGGTTTTAAAAAAATATATAATTATATTTTACGGTTTTTATTTCCGGTACCTGGTTTTTTAAAATTTCATTATAACCATTTCTTTCTTTTAAAGAAAATCAACATACCGACGCAGCCGACGGCCATCGCGGATATGACTATCCAAAAACCGTTTTCCGTTTCAATAAAGGGCATACCGCCCATAGTGTTCATACCGAAAATGGCGGCCAAAAGCGTAAGCGGGAAGACTATTACGGAGAATATGGTCAGGGTTTTGATTATGTCGTTTAGCCGGTTGTTTAAAAGCGATTCGTTCGTGTCGTTTAACACTTCTATCATTTCTTTTTGGTTATCCAAGATTTCCCATATTGTTTTCGTGTATTCAATCAGTTCACTGTAATATTTTTTCATTATTTCCGGAGGGACCAATTCGCTTTTTCTGGCCATTTGTTTTTTGAAAATATTTTTATGATTTTGGATTATTTTTCTGAAATTAATTATGTTTCTCCTTAAATTAAGGATACGGGAAACCGCTTCTTTTTGTTTTTTGTAATCAAAAATCAGCCTTTCAATCTCGGATATTTTAATGCTGTTGCGATCAAGCAAATCATAACAATTCCCGATCAGCTTGTTTAAAAGCTCGTAAAGCAGAATTCCGGCCGATTCGTATTTGTAAGAAACCAAGGAATCGCCGTCCTTTTTGCAGTAACCGAAAAATTCGTTCAATTGCGGCAAGTCGTTATTGTGTATGCTGATAAGCAGGCCGCGTTTTACGAAAAAATCAATTTCACCCGCGACAATGCGGCCGTTTTTCAGGATGGGAAAATGAAGAATGATAAATATGTAATGCTCTTCCTTGTTGTAAGTGAAGCTCGGCCTTTGGGCTATTATTTTTGAGGATGAAGCGTGCAAATGGTTTAAGTTGAATTTATATTTTTTCCTTAAATATTCAATTTCTTTTTTTCCCGCGTTGTTGATGTTTATCCAGACCAATTTATCCCTGCGCGTTTTAGGGTTGTCCAGCATAACTTGTTGCAAGTTTTTTGAAATTTTTTCGTATTTGGGCATAAGTTGTGGTTTGGCCGCTTTGAGCGCGGGAACATTATTGTGGATAATTGTATTATAGCATATATTAACGGAAAGGCATAGTCTTTTTTATTTTTGGCTTTCTGTGGTATAATAAAATTGTCAAACGGCAAATGCCGGAGCTTCGCGTTAGATAAAGTATATGCCAATCGTTAAAAATTTTAAAAATAAAATTGAATTAGACAATGAGTTAAGAAAAGAGGCGGCGAAGGAGGCGGAAATTATGCCGGAAAAAGAAGGTATTCAGCCCGAAAAATCGCGAGAGCGGGGGGTTGACGGTGTTCAAGTGGAGCAAGGGCCGGTTTTGGATGAGCGCGCGGGCGGACAAGAAACGGCCGGTTTTGCCGCGGCGCAAAGCGCGATACAAAAACGAAAAGAGCGTGAAAAGAAAATTGAAAGCATTTTGGCCGAAGGTATGGAGGAAATCTATTTAAATATGACTCCGGCCAAGCGGGAAGAGTTTAAAAAAGCGGGCGAGGAAGCCGCGCGGGAAATTAACGGCTTACTGGAAAAAACAAAAGTAAAAGTTAAAAAAATAATCAACATAATTAAAAAATGGCTATCTATTATTCCGAGGGTTAACAAGTTTTTCTTGGAGCAAGAGAGTAAAATCAAGGCGGACGAGGTGATGAAACTGAAAGACAGATAGTGTTCGCGATTTTATAAAATTAAATAACGAAAATTTGATGCCAAGCCAACGGCCAAAATCAGAATGGTTAAAGGATTTCGGCGTTTGAATTCGGTTCGGCATTCGCGATTTTGTTAAAAAATGGATTTCGGCGTTCAACAACAAGGCGTAACAATAAACATCCAGCCCGTCCTGATGTATTTGTTTTGGTCGGCGGTTGTTTTGTTCTTTCTGGTTATTTTAAAAAAAATAATCAGGAAATTGTCGGAAAAAAGCAGATACTTCAATAATGTCATTTATTTGGTCCGCCTTCCGAAAGAAAAGCCGCAAGATTTGAACAAGGAAGATTCATTGCAGCAACTGCATGAAGAAATAGCGCGCGGCGAAACCATTTTTTCCAGTATCGGCGGATTAAGGGCGCAGCGCGGATTTAAAGCGTGGCTTTTCGGGAGAAGCGACCATTTTTCTTTTGAGATTGTCGCCAACCGGAAACTGATTTCTTTTTACATTGTCGCTCCGGCGGAAAGCGGCCGTTACATTGAGCAACAGGTGCAGGCGCATTATCCGGAAGCGGTGATGGAAGAGGTTGACGATTACAATATATTCAGTCCTTCGGGAGAGGTGGCCGCCGGATACCTGAAAACTAAACGCGAATTCGTTTTCCCCATCAAGACCTACGACAAAATGGAAGCCGATCCGATGAACTCCATTATTAACGTAATATCCAAATTGAATAATGATGAAGGGGTGGCCATACAATATACCGTGCGAAGCGCCAAGGGCGATTGGCACCGGAGATGCAACGATGTCGTAAACAAGGCGATACGGACCAATTCGCTGAAAGAAGCTCTCCGAGGCGGCGTCGCGTATGAATTTTTCAATATTATCGGAAGCATTTTCAAATCAGCGAAAAAACAGACCGCGGAAGAAAGGCAGAGGGAGCTGGACAATCCCAGACGGCTTACCGCGATGGAGGAAGAGGCGTTAAGGGCGATTGAGGAGAAAAACGCCAAGGCCGGGTTGGATGTTAATTTAAGGGTTGTGGCAAGCGCCAAAGACAAGGGACGGGCGCAAGTTTATTTGGACAATATCGCCAACGCGTTCAGCCAGTTCAATAATTATGAATACGGCAACAGCTTTAAAAATAAAATAATACGAAAACGCGAAAGCAAGCTTATAAAAGACTATATTTTTCGGCGGTTTGACGAAAAGATAAGTTTTCTTCTTAACGCGCAAGAGCTTACCGGAATGTTCCATCTTTCTTTAAAACAGACCGAAACTCCGAATATTTTATGGCTCACGGCCAGGCATGCCGCCGCGCCGTCAAACATCCCGAACGAAGGAATTATACTGGGGAAAAATATTTACAGGGGGGTGGTGAAAGAGATTAAAATAAAACGGGACGATCGCCGCCGCCATACTTACGTAATCGGCAAATCGGGCACGGGAAAATCGCAGCTGCTTGCCAATATGGCCATTCAGGATATTTTAAACGGCGAGGGTGTTTGCGTTATTGATCCGCACGGGGATTTGATTGATGACGTGATTGCCCGCATTCCGCCGGAGAGGGCCGAAGACGTGATATTGTTTTCGCCGGCCGACACGGAGCGGCCCTTGGCGTTAAACTTGCTTGAATTTGACCCGAGATATCCGGAACAAAAATCATTCGTAATCAATGAAATGATAAAAATATTTGATAAGCTGTACGACTTAAAAGCGACGGGCGGGCCCATTTTTGAACAGTATATAAGGAACGCCATGCTTTTGATAATGAGCGATCCGGAAAGCGGCTCAACTTTAATGGAGATTCCGAAGGTCTTGTCCGATCCGGAATTTCGCCAGATGAAATTGGACAGATGCGACACTCAAACCGTTGTTGATTTTTGGCGCAA
>JALUVW010000125.1 GCA_027020105.1 Candidatus Falkowiibacteriota bacterium | reverse complement strand
AATTCCAGGTCAAATCTTATGGCCATGATTTGGCATATATTTCAGAACGAAAAAATCAATAAAAAACTGCGAGAGAGAAGGTCGTCCGCGAAAAATAACATTAATTAAACCGGAATCGCGCGCGATTTGGCCGCGTAGCGGCCCGTGGCTTATGATATTACACATTGACACAACCGAAGGGGATAAGATTGAGGTTGCCTTAAAGAGCGGCGGCGCGGTGGTGGCGCGAAAGAAGGTTTCCGCGCGTTTTACTCAGTCGGAGAAACTCTTGCCCTTGATTGACAAGCTTTTGCGGGATAATAAGGTTTTGTTAAAGAATATCAAGAGCATAGAAGTTAATAATAAAGGCGGTTCGTTCACCGCTTTGCGTATCGGCGTGGTGACGGCCAACGCGCTGGGGTATGCCGCCGGACTTCGGACTTCGGGTGTCGGATGCCGGATATCGGATGCCGGATTTCGCGAAAGAGGATTTAATGTCGTTGAGCCGATATATAACAAGGAACCGAGTATAGCCGTTAAAAACAATTTATAACTTATGTTAAAAACACTTATTATGTATTGCCGGATATGTTAGCTGTTAGCCGGTAAGGATAACTCTTTGCCGTCTATTGTGGATGAAGTGTTGAAAACTTGGCGTCGCGGGCGTTAATTTGGCGAAATTTTATTTTATAAAAAATCTACTTATCAACAGGTAGGTTTTTTTGTTGCCAAAACGCCTTATTTTTATTGGTTTTATCGCGGGAATTCCTGATTGACATTAGGGTAAAAGTGGTGTATAATTATAGTAGTTTGGTGAAAAGTGGGGAATTGTGTGGATTAACGATTTTTGAATGACTATTGTTGAGTTTAAAGAAGAATCTTTTGTCTTTAGCTTTCTTTAAAATAGCCAAAACAAAAATAAAAAGCGGCTTAAGGATTTGGCCAAGATTTTAAGCGCTAAATCAAGGCCGGGCATTGGAAAAATCCAAACATTAAGGCAAAGAAGGGGCTTGATGTGCGTTAAGCAGATCAAGCTTCTCCTGAATCTTAATAAGGTTTTAAAATCCAAAGTTCAAACGCCGAATCAGATTCAAAATTCAAATTATTTAAATGACCTGTTTAAATGTTTTGCCGTTTGAACTTGATTTGGCGCCAGGGTTTTGCTGTTTGGTTTTTGCCGGAAGCCGAAAATTATAATTTATAAATTTTAAATATGTTTATTGGAGAGTACGGCCACAACATAGACAACAAGGGGCGGATGGCGGTGCCGGCCAAGTTTCGCAAGCTCTTAAAAAACGGAGCGGTCGTTACCAGAGGATTGGATAACTGCCTTTTTTTGTACCCCAAGAAAGAATGGGAAATAATCGCGAAGAAATTATCAGGCTTGCCCATTAGCCAGTCAAAAGCGCGCGCCATGGCGCGTTTAATGCTGGCGGGCGCCATGGACGTTGATTTTGACAATCAGGGGCGAATAAATCTGCCGGAATATTTAAGAAAGTTCGCTTCGCTTAAAAAGAAAGCGATTATCGCCGGGCTTTATGATCGGTTGGAAATATGGGACGAAGCAAGCTGGAACAGATTTAAGGCGGGCGCGGAAAAAGAGAGCGCCAGCATAGCCGAGGCGTTGGGGGAATTGGGAGTGTAGTCAAAAAATTAAAAGGTTGAAAAATCAATAACTTTATAAATTTTCCATGTTATAAATTTATGATTTTAAATGTTCAATGCAAAAACGCGAGCCAATCAAAAAAGCGAAGCGTTAGAGTGAAAGTTGTTAAAGCGCCTTTGTCCGATACGAGAGTTTTAAGGAATATTATATCGCGAAGGGCTCAAGCCGTGGTTATTTAGCTTGTAGCTTGTAGCTTTCAGAAGATGAAATATGAGCATATACCGGTAATGTTGGAGGAGATACTGGAATATTTAAGCCCGAAATCCGGTCAAAACTTCATTGATTGCACTTTGGGGGGAGCCGGGTACACGATTGCCATCGCGAAAAAAGTCGGAGAGAAGGGGGGTGTGCTGGCGATTGACCTGGATCGGGCGGCCATAAAGAACTTAGAATCAAGAGTTAAGGGTTTAAAATTAAATATAAAATCAGTTCGCGGCAATTTTAAGAATCTGCGAGAAATCGTCGGGAATGAATTTAAGGGAAGGCAAATGAAATTCAGCGGAATCGTGTTTGACTTGGGGCTGTCAAGCGCTCAACTGGAAGACGCCGGCCGAGGATTTTCTTTTCAAACGGATTCCCCGCTGATAATGGAATTCGGAATCGGAAGCGCGGAGGCGGAAAGAACCGAAGACATTGTCAATGGATGGCGGCGGGAAGAATTGGAGAAAATCATCAGGGAGTACGGGGAAGAAAGGTTCGCGGGAAGAATCGCGAGAAGCATTGTTGAGCGGCGAAAGAACGAGCCGATAAAAACGACCGGCCAGCTGGTTGAGGCGATTGGAAGAGCCGTGCCGCCGGCTTATAAGCGCGGAAAAATTCATTTTGCCACCCGCACTTTTCAGGCGTTGAGAATCGCCACTAACAAAGAATTGGAAAACTTGGAACAGGCCCTGCCGCAGGCGGTTGATTTGCTGGCGCCGGGAGGCCGCGTGGCGGTAGTTTCCTTTCATAGCTTGGAGGACGGAATTGTTAAGCGATTTTTCAAAAAAGAGAGCAAGGATTGCCTATGTCCGCCGACTTTGCCGATTTGCCAATGCGGCCATAAAGCGCGATTAAAAATATTGACGCGCAAGGCGGTAAAGCCGAGAGAGGAAGAGATTAAAAATAATCCGCGGGCCAGAAGCGCGAAATTAAGAGTGGCGGAAAAGCTGTAGGGCGGCGGACGGCGAAAAAGATTAAAAATTAAACTATAAACTCAAAGCGCCAAACTCCAAATAAATCAAAATCCAAATTTTACGCCCGGAATTCGGTTTTAAACTTCGCGTTTTGAGTTATTGATTACTATGTCCAACAAAAAGAAAAACAAAAAATTCAGCGTTAAAACATTCAATAAAATATTATTCGCCATAATAATAATCCTCGGCGCGTATCATATTGCCGGCATAAACGATTTAACCGTGAAAGGCTTTGAATTGCAGAAGCTTAAGATAAAATCCATGGAAGTTAAAAATGACAACAATATCCTTGAGTCGCGAATTATGTCTTTGGGATCTTACAATAATTTAAGCGAAAGAATCGCGTCTTTAAATATGGTGGCGGCGGGCAAGGTTGAATATGTTTCCGGCGCGTCTTCGTTTGTCGCCAAAAAATAATTTTACGGCGGATAACGAGTTTGCAAGCCGCTGTCCGTTGCCTGTCGTTTAAACATCATGAAATTATGGAAACATAACAAAAAGCGGGAAAACAATATTTACGGCAATAATCGCATTAATCTTGTAATCGCGGTTATTTTTTTATTGGGAGCGAGTATTTTATGGAGGCTGTATAATTTGCAAGTCAGGGAATACGATTTATACGCCGCCAAAGCGACCGGGCAATATCTTTCTTTTAGCGTTTTGGGGCCGGAGCGCGGAAGAATTTTTATTCAAGACAGTGTTAACGGCGGCAACGAGAAACTTTATCCGATTGCCACCAACAAAGAGTTTGCTTTGGTGTACGCCGTGCCGAAAGACATAAAAAATCCGGAGTACGCGGCCGAAGCTTTGTACGAGGTGTTCAAGAAAGAGGAAGTTGAGAAGGAGGTGGAAGAATTGATGAAAAAAGAAGATGACAATCGCCTGGAAAAAGAATTGGCGTATTTGGCCGGCAAAAATTTATCGGCCGAGGAGAAAAAAGAAAAGGAGGCCGAAATAATAAAAACGCACGAAGCGCTCATAAAAGACCCCGAATATTTGGAGCTGAAAAACGTTAAACGGGACAAGGAAATTAAAATAAGAAAACAGGAAATCATAGACAAATATTTAAAAAGCTTAACCAAAAAGAACGATCCTTATGAGCCGATTGAAAAAAAAGTGGACGAGGATACTTTGAAAAAGTTATATTTGATTTTGGCGTCTCCGCCGTCCGCCGCGGACAAGTTTTTTGACCGGCAAAGCGAGGTTGACGCCGGCTCCGCGGATCCGGAATCGTCCGTTGGCGTCGGCAGCCAATTATCAATTAACGACTTGGAGGTAAAGGGCGACGCCATGTTTTACAAAACAAAAGACGGAGAACAAAAAGAACTGAAATTGGACGGAATCGCGTTTATGCTGAAAGCGGGGCGTTATTATCCGGAAAATAACATCGGTTCTCATATTTTGGGATTTGTCGGCTATGACGAGAATGGCGGAGATCGCGGCAGGTACGGGCTTGAAGGCTTTTTTAACGAGGAGCTTTTCGGGACGCCCGGTTCGGTCAAGACCGGCCGCGGCGCCGGCGGCGGTCTGATAATAATCAACGATCGCGAGTACAACAAACCGATAAACGGAAGCGACATAATCTTAACCATTAACAAAGCCATTCAATTTATGGCTTGCCGGAAGCTTAATGAAACCGCCGTAAAATACGGCGCCGACGGCGGAACAGTTATCATTATGGAACCGCGAACCGGCGCGATACTCGCCATGTGCTCTTGGCCGGATTATGATCCGAATAATTACAATGAAGTGGAGGATATCGGGGTTTACAATAATCCCGCCATTTTCGCCGAGTATGAGCCCGGTTCCATTTTTAAGTCCATAACCATGGCGGCCGCTTTGGACAGCGGCAAGGTTACGCCGGAAACCGTTTATAACGACGAAGGCAAGATAATGATAGAAGGTTGGCGCAAGCCGATTAAAAATTCCGATTATGAAACGCATGGCGGCTGGGGCGTCGTAAATATGAACAAGGTTTTGGAGGAATCGCTGAATACCGGAGCCATTTTCGCCATGCGGCAAATAGGCGCCGACGTTTTCGCCCAGTATGTCAAGGATTTCGGCTTTGGAGAAAAAAGCGGCATTGAATTGGAAACGGAAAGCGCGGGCGATATTCGCAATTTGTTGGCGAAAAACATTAAACCCATTGACGCGGCCGTGGCGTCGTTCGGGCAGGGGCTGACGGTAACGCCGCTGCAGATGACGGTCGCTTACGCGGCAATCGCCAATGGCGGAATTTTAATGAAGCCGTATTTGGCGCGCGAGATTCTTCACCCCGACGGGGAGAGGGACATAACCCAACCAAAACAGGTCAGGCGCGTAATTTCAGAGCGCGCGGCCATACTGCTTTCCGGAATGCTGGTGAACGTGGTTGAGAACGGACACGCCAAAAAAGCGGCCGTAAGCGGATATTATGTTGCCGGAAAAACGGGAACGGCGCAAGTGGCGGCGAAAAATAAAAAGGGTTACAGCGACAAAACAATCCACACTTTTGTCGGCTTCGCCCCCGTTGAGGACCCAAGATTCGTGATGTTGGTGAAATTGGACGACCCGAAGGGCGTTAAATATGCCGCCGGTTCGGCCACCCCTTTATTCGGGGAGATTGCCGAATTTTTGTTAAATTATTTGGAAGTGCCGAAAGAGCGGTGAGGGGCCAATCCGGAATCCGCGATCGGAAATTTGAAAACGCGGCGGAGCCCGACTTTGAATTATCGGAGTCGGGTTCCGCGGGGTTGAATAATCGGCTGAAAAATGGTATGGTTGGAGTATGAAAAGGTTTATCCAGTTAAAATTGAAAATTTTGGCAAAGGCGATTTTGGCCAAGTATAAACCGGAGATTATCGGCATTACCGGCAGTGTCGGCAAAACCGGCGCGAAAGAGGCGGTGTACGCGGTGCTTTCTCCCGCCTTTAACGCGCGCAAAAGCGTGAAAAATTACAATAACGAAATAGGGGTGCCGTTAACCGTTATCGGAGAGGAGGCGAAAGGAAAGTCGGTTTTTGGCTGGGCGGGAGTATTTTTAAAGGCGATAAAATTGATTTTATTCAAGGACGAGCGATATCCGAAAATTTTAATTATGGAAATGGGGGTTGATCGGCCGGGAGATATGAAGTATTTGCTAAGCATTGTCAGGCCGAAAACGGGAATTATGACGCGAATCGGAGAATCGCATTTGGAGTTTTTTGATTCAGTAGAGGAAATACGGAAAGAAAAGGAATTATTGGTAAAAAATTTGCCTGAATCGGGATTCGCGATATTGAATTATCACGACAAAAGAATAAGGGGCGTTTCGGGAATTAAAGCGAAAAAAATAACTTACTCCCTTGACGATAAATCGGATGTGCAAGCTCGGAATGTCAATGCCGCGAGCTTGGCCGGAGCCGATTTTGAATTGTTTTATAACGGAACAACGGTGTCGGCGCGGCTGCCGAACGCCGTCGGGCAACCGGCCGTGGAAGCGGCTTTGGCGGGAGCGGCGGCGGGCGTCGTTTACGGGATAAGCTTGGAGGAAATCGCCAAGGCGTTGAACGCGTACAAGCCGCCCAAGGGAAGAATGAACTTGATAGCCGGCGTTAAAAACACTTTAATTATTGACGATACGTACAATTCTTCGCCGGAATCATGCGTTAGCGCGTTGGAGACCGTTGGCAAAATCTCATTGCCGGACGGCAAGCGAAAATTCGCCGTATTGGGGGATATGTTGGAGCTTGGCGGTTTTACCGAGGAAGGACACAGATTGGTCGGTAAAAAAGTTGTTGAGTCGGGCGTAAACAAGCTGATAGCCGTTGGCGAAAAATCGCGCGACATTGTTCGCGGCGCGGAAGAGGCGGGAATGAAACAAGATAATATTTTTCATTTCCCGAACGCGGACGACGCGCGCATATTCGTGCAGGAAAGAATAAAAGAAGGGGACTTGATTCTAATCAAGGGTTCGCAGGGAATGAGGATGGAGAAAATCGTTAAAGAAATAATGGCGGAGCCGTTGCGGGCGGAGGAGCTGTTGGTCAGACAGGGAGAAGAATGGATGAAGTGACGCGGCGCCCAACGCGATAAAACCACAAGCGCCTAATTTCAAATTACGATAAATCACAATTTTCAAACTTATGTCCAGATTACTCATCATTGAAGATGATGTTAATGTTTTGTACGGCTTGCAAGCGAAGTTTAGCGTTGACGGTTTTCGGGTTGAAACCGACGCGGGCGCGGGGACCGTTGAAGAGACATTGAATAAAATAAAAAATTTCAATCCGGACTTCATTATTCTTGATTTGATTTTGCCGAAAGCGGACGGGTTTTCCGTTTTAAGCGGCATAAAAGCGGAGAACGGCGTTCTTGACGCCACGGTTTTTGTTTTTACCAATTTAAGCGATGAAGACAGCCGAGAGAGAGGCAAAAACCTGGGCGCGAATTATTATTTTATTAAAAACGATTTTATGATTGACGAATTCGCGGAGAAGGTGAAGAGAATTATCGGCAATAAATTAAGAATTAAGGGTTAAGAATATTATGGACATAAGAAAATTTTTCAGAATTTTAACCGTATCGGCCGCCATCGCGGCTGTTGTCGGCGTTATCTGGTATTTGGGCGCGAGCAACAAAGAAAAAGCGGAATACGTCACGGTCAAAGCCGCGCGCGGGCGATTGGTTCAAACCGTGAGCGACACCGGAACGGTTAAAGCGGCCGAGGATATTGATTTAAGCTTTTTAAACAGCGGCAAAATAGCCGAAATTTCAGTTAGGGAGGGCGATAAAGTTGAGAGCGGGCAAATATTGGCCGAATTGGATTATGGCGTTTTATCCATCAAGGAAAAAGAAGCTCGGGCCAGGTTGAATAAACTCACGGCCGGCGCCGCCCAGGAAGAAATCGCCGTTGAGCGGGCGAATGTCAATCATGCTTACGCGGCTTATTTATCGGCCAAAAACGAATTGGAAAAAATTAAAAATACCGTTGCCGAAAATATCGCCCAAGCCCGAAAAACCGTTAACGATTTGGAATCGGATTCTCCGCGCGATGTTACCGTCTATGAGCAGGCGGTTGAATCCGCTCGGATAAATTTGGATAATACTGAAAAAATTTACTCGCAATCGGTCGCGAACAAGGAAAATGATATTTTGACCGCCATTGAATCCGGACTGGCCGACGCGAACACGGCCCTGGATAAGATAAACACGATTCTGACCGATGATGACGCGAAGGATGTTTTAAGCATAAAAAATACTTCTTACTTGGCAAGCGTAAAAAGTTCCCGCAGTGAAGCCATGGAGTTGTTAAGCGCCGCGAACAACAGTTTGGCGGCCGCCAAAGCGAATAAAACGGAAAATAATATCCGGCGGGCCGCGGATGACGCCAAGGCGGTTCTGGACAAAACCTTTGAAAGTTTAAATTTTTGTTTTGACGCCCTGGGAAGCACGGTTACCGGTTCTGATTTTACGCAAGCGGAGTTGGACGCTTTTAAGTCCGATATCAACGCCGAATTAACGGTGATTTCCGCGAGTATTTCCGCGGCGCAAACCGCGGAACAAAATTTGGCGGACGCGCGGCTCGCCTACGACACGAACGTGTCCAACGCGGAAGAAAAATTGGCCAAGGCGCGGGTTGATTTGGATAACGCGATAATTAACGCGCGCAATACCTTGAAGTCAGCCGAAATTTCTGGAGATCGGCAAATAACCGTTGCCGAGGCCAATGTTAAGACCGCCAAAGAGTTGTGGGAGGTGGCCAAGGCGCGATTGGCCCAAATTGAAGCTCCGGCAAGGAAGGAGGACATAATTTTGGCGCGAGCCGCGCTGGATTCGGTTAAAAAACAAATTGAAGACAGCGTGATAAGGGCGCCGGTCGGCGGAGTGATTACCAAGGTGAATTACGAGGTCGGAGAACGGATTTCTCCCGGGAAACCGGTATTTTCCATGGTGGGCGCGAATAATTTTGAAGTGGAGGTTGATGTTTCCGAATCGGATATCGTTAAAGTTAATATCGGCAACCCCGTGGAAATCACCTTGGACGCGTTCGGAGATGACGTGGTATTTCCGGGTAAAGTTTATTTTATAGAGCCGGCGGAAACGGTTATTCAGGATGTTATTTACTATAAAGTGAAAATAGAGTTCGCGAATAACGCCAAGGAACGACAAGAGGCGTTAAAAAACATAAAGCCCGGAATGACGGCGAATGTCGTTATTACCACCGCGCGCAAAGACAATGTTCTTATTATGCCGTCGCGGGCGATTGTCAGAAAAAACGGCCGCAAATACGCCAGAATTTTATCCGGAGGCCGCGTAACGGAAAAGCCGGTTAAGATCGGTTTGCGCGGCGATGAAGGAATGGTTGAAGTTTTGAGCGGAGTGAAAGAGGGAGACGAGGTCGTAACATTTGTTAAAAACAAGAAATAGCCGGTTGGGTCAATCGGTAAAAATATTTTTTTTTAAACCGGTTTTAAGGTTGAGCGAAAAATCGGCAGGTTTCTTCGGCAAGAAGCCGCGCCGATTAATTTTATCCGTTAAAATTTGAAAATATCATTACACCCAAGCCGTTTTTACGCTTCACGGCTTCGGGTCTCGCGGTTTTTCAGCTTTATATGGCGTCAATCCCGTTAATTCAAGTCAATAATCTTCATAAAACATACGACAGCGACGGCGTGAAAACGCATGTCATTAAAGGCGTGTCTTTTAAAATTGAGAAGGGAGAGTTCGTGGCGATTATGGGACCGTCCGGTTCCGGCAAGTCAACCTTGATGCATATTTTGGGACTTTTGGATCGGGCGACAAGCGGGGAGTATTTATTGGAAGGGCGGGATGTGGCGAAGTTGAACGATGACGAGTTGGCGCGATTGCGCAACGAGAAAATCGGTTTTGTTTTTCAAGCGTTTAATTTGCTGGCGCGGACCACCGTCTTGGAGAACGTGAAACTGCCCTTGACTTATTCAAAAAAACCGATTCAATCTGATAATATCGGGAGGGATTGGATGGATAAGCGCGCCAAAGAGGTGCTGGAAAGCGTGGGATTGGGGCACCGCCTTGATTATTTTACCAATCAAATATCGGGCGGCGAAAGGCAGCGCGTCGCCATCGCCCGCGCGTTGGTGAATAATCCGGCGGTTATATTCGCGGACGAGCCGACGGGCAATCTGGATTCCAAGGCGGGGGCCCAGGTTATGAAAATTTTGGAAAATCTCAACAGGCAAGGGAATACCATTATTTTGGTGACGCATGAGGATGACATCGCGAAGTACGCGAGGAGGGTTATTACGGTTAGGGACGGAGAAATACTTGATTAAACTCAAATAACAAAATTAAAATGACAAATCAAGCCCAAATTATCAAATGTTTAAAAAATAATTTGGCATTTTGATTTTGGATTTGATTTGTCATTCCGGCTTTGGCATCGGCTGTTTATGTATAATCAATTTGAACAATCCGTCAGCGCGTCCATATTCGCCCTTCGCTCCAATAAGGTCAGGAGCTTTCTTACCATGCTCGGGATTATTATCGGAGTGGGCGCGGTTATCGTTATAACATCGCTCGGGGCCGGCGCGCAGAGTTTGATATTAAACCAGGTTAAAAATTTGGGAACAAACTTAATCGGAGTATTGCCCGGGAAGGCCGAGGACAACGGGCCGCCCGCGTCCGCCATGGGCATTGTCGTCACCACCTTGACTTATGACGATATGCTGGCTTTGCGCGACAAAAAAAACGCGCCGAATATCGTGGACGCGGTCGGCTACACCAAGGGCGCGGGAACAGTAAGCTGGGGCGCCAATTCCTATGATACGAATTTGAGCGGCACCACGGCCAGTTACTTGAATGTTGAAAACGCCAAGGTGGAGAATGGCAGGTTTTTCACCGAAGAAGAGGAAAAAAATATGGCGCGAGTGGCGGTACTGGGCAGTACCGTTAAGAAGGAATTGTTCGGCGAATCGGAAGCGGTGGGACGGAAAATAAAAATCAAAAAACACACCTTTGAAGTAATCGGCGTAATGGCCGAGAAGGGAATGGTCGCTTTTCAGGATTATGACGATCAGGTTTTTTTGCCGTTGAAAACCATGCAAAAATTAATCGCCGGCGTAAATTATTTGGGCATTATCAGGGCGAAAGTGGACAAGGAGGAAAATATTGACCAAGCCATGCGCGATGTGGAGGCAACTTTGAGGGATCGCCATAATATCGCCGATTCAAGCGGCGAGAATGATGATTTTACGGTTCGCAGCGCGGCGGAAGCCCTGAATATGATAACAAAAATCACTGACGCTTTAAGTTATTTTTTGGCGGCCATGGCCGCCTTGTCGTTATTGGTGGGCGGTGTCGGCATTATGAATATTATGCTTGTGGGCGTTACGGAGAGGACGCGCGAAATCGGATTAAGAAAAGCGGTCGGCGCGAGCAATTTTGACATTATGAGCCAGTTTTTAACGGAAGCCGTTATCGTAACCTTATTGGGCGGCATAGTCGGGATAATCGCCGGAGTAATCGCTTCTTACGCGGCCGCGTCCTTGATTAATTTTTCAGGGTATGACTGGGAGTTTGTTATTTCCCCGGCATCCGTAATTTTGTCCGCGGTTGTCGCCGGCGTCATCGGGCTGGTTTTTGGAATATATCCGGCTATGAAAGCAAGTGGATTGGAGCCCGTGGACGCGTTGCGATACGAATAGAAGTTTTACGCGCCCCAACAATAAATTACAAATTCAAAATTCCAAATCTCAAATAAATCACAATGACCAAAATCATAAATCCAAAACCGTTTCAAATCCCCAATCAAGCTAAGGGCAAGTTTTGAAAATTGTAATTTTGAATTTATTTGGAATTTGTAATTTGTAATTTGTAATTTTTTAATCTATGTCCATAATCTCCACCCTCCAAACTTCCCTCCGCGCCATGCGCGCCAATAAAGTCAGAACGGGGCTGACGGTATTGGGCATGGTCATCGGCATTGCCGCGATTATCATCGTGTTTTCCGCCGGCGAGGGAATTAACAGCTTGATTAAGAGCGAAATAGAATCTTTCGGCGGATCCGATATGATTGAGACCGAGATAAAAGTTCCCAGCTCCAAAAAAGGGGGCGCGTCCGAGGCGCAGTCGGGAGTTAATTTGGTATTGGGCGTGCAGGTTACCACTTTAAGTTTGGATGATATGGATGACATAAATAAATTGCCGAACATCAAAAGAAGTTATGCCGGAGTGATGGGGCAAGAGCAGGTGAGTTACGCGAGCGAGCTGAAAAAAGCGGTGTTATTCGGAACTTCCGCCGATTTTATTGATATTGACAAAAGCGAAATGGAACGCGGCCGGTTTTTTAACAAAGAAGAGGACAAGTCGTTGGAGCAAGTGGCGGTGTTGGGCTATAAAATAAAAGACAAATTGTTCGGCGATTCCGATCCGATCGGCCAATACATCAAGATTCGCAAAAAGAAATTCAGGGTGATAGGGACGCTTGAGAAAAGGGGGGCCGTAATGAATTTTGATTTTGATGATTTTGTTTACGTGCCGATCAGGACCTTGCAGAAAAAGATAATGGGAATAAACCATATTTTGTTTATGATGCATCAGGTTAATGACACCGGCTTAATTGATGAAACGGCCGAAGAAATACGCTATATATTGCGCCAAAACCATAACATAGAACAACCAACGGAAAAAAGGAGGGGCTGGTCCGACACCGGCAAAGATGATTTTCGGGTTATTTCAATGGTGGAATCGATGGAGGTGTTAAAAACGGCGACTAACGCCATTACGATTCTGCTTTTGGCGATTGTCGCCATATCCTTGGTTGTGGGAGGAGTGGGAATTATGAATATTATGTACGTGATAGTGAATGAGAGAACGCGCGAAATCGGATTAAGAAAAGCGGTCGGAGCGAAGTATTCGGATATTTTAAAACAATTTTTAACGGAGTCAATTTTAATTACGGCTATCGGCGGCGTTATCGGCGTTATTCTCGGCGTTCTTGTTTCGTATTTGATTAAAATCGGAGCGGCGCGCGCCGGCTTGGACTGGATTTTTTCCGTTCCTTTGCGGGCGTTCGTCGTCGCCTTGGGATTTTCTTTTGTTTTTGGGATTTTATTCGGAGTGTATCCGGCGCGCAAAGCGGCTAAAATGGATCCGATTGAAGCGCTGCGGTCGGAGTGAGTTAGGCTTTTGGTTTTCGGCTTATGAATTTTTAGGTTGATTTTGAATAAAAAAAGAGGGACGGTTTTCGTCCCTCTCGCGAAGTGTCATTCTTTGTTTAACACTTTTTCAACCGCATCGGCAAACCTGTTCAGCTCAAACGGTTTGCCGATAAAATAGTCGGCTCCGGCTTCCATCATCGGCCGTTTATTGCCGGGGTAGCTTGACACCCCGATGATGGAAATTTTTTTCGTTTTTTCGTTTTTTCTGACCTTCTTGATAAGCTCAACGCCGTTTACTTCCGGCATTTCGCAGTCGGTCAGCAATAAATCGTACTGGCCGTCGCTTAGCGTTTTATACGCCTTGACGGCCGAGATTTCAAGGCTTATTTTAACCTCAACCTCATTGCCATAGATATACTCAAAGGCGTATCTGGTGAAGCTGGCAATGATTTCTCCCGTAAACATTTCATCGTCAACAATCAGAACCCTAAAACAATCACACATAATAACCTCCTTTATTAGTTGATTTTAATTTTTTTTAAAAGACCGACGGCCGTTAAAAAATATCATATTGTTCCGGTCTTGTCAAACGCCGTTAATTCTGTTATGATTTTTATGTTGAAGGTTGGCGAAGAATGGGCGGAGCGAATAAAAATGGAAATTGGAAATTTTTAAAATATGTTTATAAAAAGAATCGGAATAGATTTGGGAACAACTTACACTTTGGTGCATTTACCCAAGCGCGGCATTGTTATTAACGAGCCGAGCGTTGTTGCCGTGTCCATGGCCGATAAAAAAATTTTGGCGGTGGGGCAGGAAGCCAAAGACATGCTTGGCCGCACTCCCGACACGATTATCGCCTTAAAGCCGTTGAAGGACGGAGTAATCGCCGATTACAGGACAACCGAAGCAATGCTGCGGTATTTTATCAATAAAGCGGTGGGCGGAGTCAGGTTATTGCGTCCGGAGGTTATGGTGGCCGTGCCTGCCGGAATTTCATCCACCGAACGGCGCGCCGTTATTGACGCCACCATCGCCGCGGGCGCCAAGGCGGCTTATATTATCAAAGAGCCGGTGGCGGCGGCGATTGGCGCGGATATCCCCATCGGTTCGGCTTCCGGACATATGATAGTTGATATCGGCGGCGGCACGGCGGAAATGGCTGTTATTTCTTTGGGCGGCATTGTGACATCCACTTCCGTTCGCGTTGGCGGCAACAAAGTTGATTCGGCGATTATTGAATATATCAGGAAGAAATACAATTTGGCCATTGGCGAGCGCACGGCCGAGGAAATTAAAATAAATATCGGTTCGGCGCTTTATCTTGAAAACAAACTGACAATGGAAATACGCGGCCGCGACATAATAACCGGGTTGCCGCGGGTGATTACCGTTACCAGCAACGATGTTACCGAGGCGATTCAAAACGAATTGGAGGCGATTGTCAATGCCGCCAAGAAAATTTTGCACGAAACGCCGCCCGAATTGTCGGCCGACATTATGGATAAAGGGATGATATTGACCGGAGGCAGTTCTCTTCTTAAGAACATTGACCAGTTGCTTTCCCGAACCACCGGCGTGCCGGCGTTTGTCGCCGACGATTCGTTATTGTGCGTTGCCAAGGGAACGGGGATTGCTTTGGATAATCTGGACAGCTATAAGCGCTCAATATTGGCGACAAAATAAATTTTTAAATTTTATAATTTTTAGTTTTTAATGTTTAAAAATTAAAGCTTGGAAATCATTTATAAAATTACAAAACCAAAAATTCAGTATGTTAATCGGCATAGACGCGTCACGCGCCAACAGAGATCACAAAAGCGGCACGGAATGGTATTCGTATTATTTGATTAGATGGCTTTCCCGCCTTGACGCGGAAAATCAATATATTCTCTATACGGACAAACCGCTCAAGGGCGGTTTATTGGATTTGACATCCAAGGAATATTCTCGCGGAGAAAAACCGGAAAACGGTGAAGTTGAATTTGACAAAGACGGGTACCAAAAAATAAAGAGCCCTCATAAAAATTTTAAGGCGAAAATATTAAAATGGCCCTTTAATTTTTTATGGACGCAGGGCGCCTTGTCGCTGGAAATGCTCCTGCGCGAACCCGATGTTTTGTTCGTGCCGGCGCACGCTTTGCCGATTATTCATCCGCGAAATTCCGTTGTAACCGTGCACGATGTCGGCTTTGAAAGGCATTGCCTGCTGTACGACCGCGGCCAAATAGGACCGGACGCGAGAAACGGCAGAAGGCTGATTAATTTTCTCGTTAAATTGTTCACATTCGGAAAATTCAGCGCCAACTCCATGGACTACTTAAAGTGGTCAACCGGATTTTCCCTGAAAAACGCCAAGAAAATAATCACGGTTTCCAATTATTCAAAAAAGGAAATAATGAAAATATACGGGAGATTGAAAAGTATGCCGCCCTTGGGCGATAAAATAAAGGTTATACACAATGGCTATAACAAGCATATATACAATAACTTAAAGCCGGGCGCAAAGACGGACGAGGTGCTGGAAAGATACGGCATAGAAAGACCGTATTTGCTTTATGTCGGGAGGCTGGACAAAAAAAAGAACACCCCCGCTTTGATAGAAGCGTTCGCCATAATGCGCGACAAAAACAAAGACATAAAGCATAAGCTGGTTTTGGTGGGCGACGCTGACTTTGGCTACGACGACGTTAAGTATATGATTGAAGAATATTTATTGGAAGACGAGGTGATAATGCCGGGCTGGGTGGAGGAAGAAGATATGCCGTTCGTGTATCGCGGTTCGGACGGATTCGTCTTTCCGTCCTTATACGAGGGCTTTGGAATTCCGTTATTGCAAGCGATGTCTTGCGAATCACCGATAACGGCTTCGCGCGCGGCGTCCATTCCCGAAGTGGCGGGAGAAGCGGCTTTGCTGTTTAATCCGCGCGACGTGGAAGAAATCGCCGATTCAATGGAAAAAATTATCGCCGACAAGCGGCTAAGGGACGACTTAATCAAGCGAGGGAAGGAGCGGGTTAAAAATTTTAGCTGGGAAAAATGCGCGCGCGAGACCTTGGAAACAATTAACAAGTTGTAAATATTTTTCGGCGGATTTGGCAATACCCGAACCGCGAATTTCAAATATTTTGGACCGACGCGCGGCGGCGGGGAAGACGAAGAGGGCATAAGGGGAAAAGAGAGAAATAAGAGAACCCTCTTGTCGTCTTCCCGTCTTTATTTCCCCCTGAACTCTCTAATCCCTCCCCGCCCCCTAAGCCCAATTTATTAAAAATTTTGTTTTTGCGCCGTATATGTGTTATAATAAAGATGTTATGAAGAAGAAAGCGACATCTTTTTTTTATGTTTTTCCCGCGCTGTTGGTTTTTATCTTTGCCGCCGCGGTCTTTTTGCCGTCCCAAAACAAAACGGCCGAGGGCAAAAAAGAGGAAAATTTAAGGGTGGCTGACGAAATATTGGTAAAATTTAAAAGGGATAATCAAGTCAATGTCATAAAATTGGCGCAAGACGAAGATTTTTACGGCATATTGGAGAGCTTCAAGCGCAATCCGGAAGTTGAGTACGCCGAGCCGAATTATTTATACAGGGTCGCGATTATTCCATCCGACACTTATTACGGCAAGCAGTGGTATTTGGAAAAAATTAAAGCTCCCGAGGCGTGGAACGAAGTAAGGGGGGAGGGAAATATCGTTATCGCCATCTTGGATTCCGGAGTGCAGATTGACCATCCCGATTTGCGCGATAATATTTGGCGCAACGCGGATGAATTGCCGGATAACGGCATTGACGACGACAAAAACGGTTTTATTGACGATGTTAACGGCTGGGACTTCGTGAACAACACGTCCGATCCCTCGCCCAAGTTTAAAGAAGGGTTTACCGAGGCCGGCATTCTGCACGGCACGATAGTTGCCGGAGTGGCCGCCGCTTCCGGCAATAACGCGGCCGGTGTGGCCGGTGTGGCGTGGAAAGCGAAAATTATGGCGCTTAAAGTGTTGGGGGACGCCGGAGAAGGCAACAGCAATAACGTTGTTAAGGCGATTGACTACGCGATAGCGAACGGAGCGGACGTGATTAATCTAAGTTTTACCGGCTTTGGATTCAGCCAGAGTTTGGATGACGCCATAAAACGGGCCTATGACGCCGGCATAATAGTTGTTGCCGCGGCCGGAAACGAAGAGGGAGACGAAGGGGGCTATTCCTTGGACAAGACTCCAATGTATCCGGCCTGCAATGACGGCGGGAATGAAAACAGGGTAATCGGGGTCGCCGCCACAGATACCATTGACCAAAAGGCCGTTTTTTCCAGTTTCGGCTTTAATTGCGTGGATATCGCCGCGCCGGGATTGAGTTTTTACGGCACAATGGTTTACGCGCCGTCTCGCCAAGCGGACGGAAGGTATTTTAACAAATATTATGACGGTTATTGGTCGGGCACATCCATGGCCACCCCCATAATAAGCGCCGCTGTCGCTTTGATAGAAGAGGCTAATCCGGGACTCAACAGAAGCGGAGTCGTAAAAACTCTGCTGGGGACGGCGGACAATATCAACCGTCTTAATCCGAGGTATTTAAACCAATTGGGCAAAGGAAGATTGAATTTATACGCGGCCGTTTCAAGCGCCAAAGACGCTTTAAAGAAGAAAGCGGTAAGATTATTGCTGGCCCCATACTCCGGCTATCCGGGCATTGTTAAAATAACGGGCAAGAACGGCAAAACCGAAGGAGAATTCAAGGCTTACGCCGGCAATTTCTTGGGCGGCGCCGATGTGGCTTCCGGCGATATAGACGGCGATGGAAATGACGAAATCATTACCGGCGCCGGAGCGGGCGGCGGCCCGCACGTGAGGGTTTTTGACGAGCGCGGAAACCTGAAAGGCCAATTTTTCGCTTACGGCGAGAATTTCCGCGGAGGCGTTAACGTGGCCACTTGCGATATTGACGGCAACGGCGCGGCCGAAATCATTACCGGCGCCGGTTTTGGCGGCGGTCCGCAAGTAAGAATTTTTGACGGATACGGAAACGTTAAAGGACAATTTTTCGCCTACAATAAAAATTTCCGCGGAGGAGTTTACGCGGTTTGCGGCGACGTTGACGGGGACGGAAGAGTTGAAATAGTGACGGGCACGGGGAAGTCCGGCGGCCCGCAAGTGAGGATTTTCAACGCGAACGGAGTCGCGGAAGGGCAATTTTTCGCTTATGACAAAAATTTCCGCGGAGGCGTAAGGGTCGCCTTGGGAGATATTGACGGAGGCGCCAGGGAAAAGAGCTTGGAGATTATCACCGCTCCGGGACCGAGCGGGGGTCCGCACATAAGGATTTTTGACAATCACGCCAATGTTAAAAAGCAATTTTTCGCTTACAATAAAAATTTCCGCGGAGGCGTAAACGTGGCCGCCGGCGATGTTGATAATGACGGCTTGGCGGAAATCATCACCGGAGCCGGTCCCGGCGGCGCTCCCCATGTCCGCGTCTTTAAGCCGAACAGCCGTCTGCTCGGCTCGTTCTACGCCTACGAAGACGAGTTCAGCGGAGGGGTGAACGTGGCCGCGCTGGAAACGACGAACATTAAATGATAATTTTAAATTATAAGTTAATTGGAAATGAAAATAATTAGGTTGCAAGATTTAAGTCGCGAGGCCTTAAATCTTAAATCTTCAATTTAAGCTTATGCCCAAAAGAGCCATTTTTGACAAAAAAAACATATTGGTTACCGGCGGAGCCGGATTTATCGGCTCGCATCTTTGCGATGAGCTGGTAAAAACAAATAAAGTTATTTGTCTTGACAATTTTTCAACCGGAGACGAAAAGAACATTGATCATTTGCTCGCCGAACCCAATTTTGTGTTTATTCGCCACGATATTACCAAGCCGGTTAATTTGGAGGATTTTCCGGAATTACAAAAATTTAAAATTGAATTTCAGGGCATTCAGGAAATTTATCACTTGGCCTGCCCGACTTCTCCGAGAAATTTTGAGAAAAACAAAATAGCCACCATTGACGCTTTGTCGCTGGGAATGAAAAATGTCTTGGAAATGGCGCGGAAATATGAAGCGAAATTTATGCACTTTTCCTCTTCCGTCGTTTACGGCCCCAGGGGCGGAGACAGCGGCAGGGTGCGGGAAGATTACTTGGGCGCGGTTGATGTCCTTTCCGAGAGGAGCTCCTATGACGAGGGCAAAAGATTCGCCGAGACCATGGTTGCCAATTACGGGGACGCGTATAATTTGGACGTTAAAATTATCCGCGTTTTCAGAATTTACGGGCCGAGAATGAAATTAAATGACGGGCAAATGATACCTGATTTCATCAATAGCGCGTTGGACAACAAGGATGTGGTCGTTTTGGGGGATGAAAATTTTTCTTCCAGCTTTTGTTACGTGAATGATTGCGTGGACGCGGCCATAAAAATGATGGACACCGATCTTGCCGGCCCCGTAAACATCGGATCGGACGTGGAGGTGAATGTTACGGAGTTGGCCAATAAAATCATTTCCATGATCGGTTCAAGTTCAAAGGTGGTTTACACGGATAAACTTTTATTTTTAACTCCGTTAAATTTGCCCGATATCACGAAAGCCCGCAACGAGCTTGGCTGGATGCCGGTGGTGGTTTTGGAGAAGGGACTGGAAAACACCATCAATGAATTGCGAGCGAGCAAGGGATTGAAGAGCGTGGGGCAGGCGTTGGAATAACGAGAATTACGAATTAAGAATCGGAACACACACAATGAACAAGTCAAATCATAAAATATTTTGCGTTATTCCGGCTTACAACGAAGGAAAAACAATCGCGGAGGTTGTAAGTTCGGTTAAGCCGTATGTTGACGAAATCGTGGTGGTTGACGACGGTTCCGTTGAGGAGGCGAGGCGATACCTTGTTCCCGCGAGCGGCATAATCGTTTTGCGGCATATTATAAACAGGGGCCAAGGCGCCGCTTTGCGGACCGGCACGCGGTACGCGCTCAAAAACGGCGCCGATATCGTTGTCCACTTTGACGCGGACGGACAGTTCGCGGCGCGAGAAATAGGCGATGTGGTTAAGCCGATAATCAAGGGAGAAGCGGATGTTGTTTTCGGTTCGCGGTTTTTGAGCAAGAGGTCCGAAATTCCTTGGTTCAAGAGAAGCGTTATTATTCCATTGGCGCGCCTGTTTAATAAAATATTTTTAGGGGTTAATTTAACCGATCCGCAAAGCGGATTTAGGGCGTTGTCAAGAGAAGCGGCTCGTAAAATAAGCATTAACCAGGATCGGATGTCTCATTGCAGCGAAATTTTGCATAAAGCCTCCGTTGGCGGGTTTAAAATAAAAGAAGCGCCGATTACCGTTGTTTACCACGATTTCGGCCAGAAATTTTCAGGAGGAGTAAAAATAATAAAAGAGCTGTTTTTGGGAAGATTGATAAATTAAACAAAACACGCAAATTAAAATTACTCTCCGGCGATTGAAGTAAAAAAAGATTTAAAAACCAATGTTTAAACGCCGAATCAAATTCAAGCGGCAAAACGTTTAAATAAATAACTTGGATTCCGGACTTAATTTGCCGTTCGTGTTTTGGTGTTAGGGTTTTGCCGAAGTCCGCGATTCGGAAATTAGAAATTTTTTATACTTTTATGTTGCAACAAATAATAGCTTTAATCATCATCGCTTTTTTCGCGTCCCGTCTTTTTTGGCAGAAGCGGAAGAAACGAATTGGGGCCAATGAATTTATTTTTTGGCTCGTTTTTTGGGGATTGGCGGCGCTGGCCGTAATATTTTTAAAACGGATTGACGCCGTGGTGGCCGAACTTGGTTTTTCGGGGTCCGGCATAGAGGTTTTGCTTTACGCCGGAGTTGTCGTGTTGTTTTATTTTATTTTTCGCTTGCGGCTTCGCTTGGAAAAAATTGAAAGAGATATCACCAAAATAGTGAGAGAGCTGGCCGTAAAAGATAAATAAGCGTAATTGGTTTGGAAATCGAGAATAATACCGTGAATTAGTTTTTACGATACGCGGTTAAGGCCGCCCGAATCACGCGAGAGCCGCTCGCAAGAGGAAGGGCGGCGGAGTGTTTTTATGAAAGTAGCCCATATAGTTTGCGTTTTCCCGCCGTACAAAGGAGGAATGGGAAACAGCGCTTTTAATTTCGCTAAAATCTTGGCCGAAATCGGGTATGACGCGACGGTGTTTACGCCGGACTACGGCGGCGCGGGCGGCGGCGCGGAAGAGAAGCGATTTAGAATTGAAAGAATAAAGCCCTTGGTTAAATTCGGGAACGCGGCGTTTTTGCCGCAATTATTTTGGAGACTGAAAGATTTTGACATAATTCATTTGCACTATCCGTTTTACGGAGCGGAGGCGGCCGTTTTATTGAGAAAACTGATTTATCCGAAAAAAACCAAATTGATAATTCATTATCATATGGAGCCGACCGCCGAAGGGTTAAAGGGGCTGGTTTTTAAATTGTACCGGCTCTTTATCACTCCTTTGCTAACGCGGACAGCCGGCGTCATCACCTGCGCTTCCGTTGATTACGTAAAGCATTCCGGCATAGCCAGGTATTATGAGCGGAATAAAAGTAAATTTCGGGAAGTGCCGTTCGGGGTTGACATTGATAGATTTAAGATTGAGGATTCAAGATTTAAGAAGTTGGATAAAAGTCTTAAAAATATTTTATTCGTGGGCGGGCTGGATAAGGCGCATTATTTTAAGGGCGTTGATACATTACTTAAAGCGTTACCCGTGTTACATGTTACATGTTGCATGCTGCATATCGTGGGTGATGGTGATTTGCGTTCGGAGTATGAAAGAACGGCAGAGAGACTGGGGATTGCGGATAAGGTCAATTTTGTCGGCATGGCGGCCGATGATGATTTGCCCAAGCATTACCGGCAATGCGACGTGTTCGTTTTGCCGTCAATAAATCGGGGGGAGGCGTTCGGAATGGTGCTGCTTGAAGCGATGGCGTGCGGCAAGCCGGTTGTCGCTTCTGATTTGCCCGGCGTGAGAAGCGTTTTTGAAAACGGAAAACAAGGCTTGTTGGCCGAGCCGGGCAATGCCGCCGATTTGGCGGAGAAGATAAAAATAATTTTAAGCGATGATGACTTGGCGAAAAAAATGGGAGAAGAGGGGAGGAAGCTGATTGAGGAAAAATATACATGGAAAAAGGCGGGGGAGAGATTGGACGCGGCTTATAAAGTTTATAAAGTTCAAAAGCGGTAAAAAATGAAGATTTGTCTGATAAACAATTTATATAAGCCATACGCGCGCGGAGGGGCGGAAACCGTGGTTGACTTAATCGCGAACGGCTTGCGAGAGGCCGATTCGTTCGGCCGCGGCGAGCGCGAGGTTTTTATTATCACGACCAAAAGCCCATTCGGCAAAGGCGGTCGGGGGCTTAAAAGCGGACGGCGGAAGGTTTATTATATTAACGGCATTTATTATGATTTAGATAAACTGCCGAAATTTTCGCGGTTGTTTTGGCACTTCATTGATATGTTTGATGTCGGGAGTTATTTTTCCGTCCGGCGCGTTTTAAAAAAAGAAAAGCCGGACATTGTAATGACGCACAACTTAAAAGGCGTCGGTTATTTGGTTCCCGCGGCGATTAGGTCGCTGAAAATCAAGCACATCCACACTCTGCACGATATCCAGCTGCTCCATCCTTCCGGCCTAATGTTTTACGGAGAGGAAAATCTTGTTAACGGAATATTTTCAAAATTTTACCAGTTTATGTGCCGGCGGCTTTTCGGCTCGCCAAACGCGGTTATTTCTCCTTCCAAGTGGCTTATGGAGGAACATATCGGCAGGGGATTTTTTAAAAATTCAAAGAAAGTGATTTTGCCGAATCCGGTGAGCGCCGCGAGGCGCGAGGCGCGAGGCGCGAGGCGGGAAGAGAAAATTTTCAGATTTTTATATGTCGGGTTGATTGAGGAGCATAAGGGTGTTTTATTTTTAATTCGGTCTTTTCTTCATTTTGAGCAAAGCGAGAAATCGCTTAAATACGGCTTAAAACCGGAGTTGTTGATTGTCGGTGACGGTTCAAAATTAAAACAAGCCCGGGAATTAATCGGGGAGAACAAAAGCGTTAAATTGTTGGGAAGAATGAAGAATAACGAGGTAATGGAATTAACGCGAAGCTCGGATTGTTTGATTATGCCTTCGTTGTGCTATGAGAATTCGCCGACGGTGATCTATGAGGCCATGAGCGCGAGCTTGCCGGTTATCGCTTCCCGCCTTGGCGGAATTCCGGAATTGGTCGGCCGCGATTTGTTGTTTGAGCCCGGAAACGAAGAGGACTTGATTGACAAAATAAAACGGGCGATTCAGCATAAGGATGAAATAAGAAAAGCGGCGGAAGCGAAACAGGAAACGATTAAAAATTTTAGCGTCCGAAATTATGTCAGGGCATTGATAAAATTATCGC
>JALUVW010000124.1 GCA_027020105.1 Candidatus Falkowiibacteriota bacterium | reverse complement strand
GTGGATTACGTGTTTAGGGCCGGCGAAGAACAAAAGCTGGTTGATAAAATCAAGAATTTCAAAACCTCAAACTCTAAACAAGTCCAAAACTCAAAATCAGAAATCCAAAAAATTTGCTATACGGACAATAATAGCAAAAATAGGTCGCGGTATTTTATCAAGATTCAAGACGGATGCGAGCAATATTGCAGTTATTGCGTTATTCCGTACGCGAGAGGGAAATTAAAGAGCAGGCCGGAGGAAGAGGTGATTGGCGAGATTAAAAACGCCGTGGACGCCGGCTTCCGCGAGATTGTGCTGTCAGGGGTTCATATCGGGTTATACGGGAAAGATTTTAATCAAATTCAAAGCTCAAAGCTCAAAATTCAAAGCCGCAACCCAAAACTCAAAATTGATTTGACCGGCCTAATTAAAAAAATCATTAAAATAAAAAATTTGGGGAGGGTTAGGATAAGCTCCATTGAGGTGACGGAGGTGGGGGATGAGTTGGTGGAATTAATCAAGGGAACGGATAAGGTTTGCGATCATTTGCATATTTCGTTGCAGTCGGGACGCGATAAAATTTTAAAATCAATGAATCGCCCTTACAGCGCCGAATATTTCGCGCGGCGAATTAAAAAATTAAGAAAAGCGATTCCCGATATCGCCGTTTCCACCGATGTCATTGTCGGATTTCCGGGAGAAACGGACGCGGATTTTAAGGAGACTTACGATTTTTGCGAGAAAATGGAGTTCAGTAAAATTCATGTTTTTTCTTTTTCCGCGCACGAAAAAACACCGGCCTCCAAAATGGGCGGACAGGTAAGCCAAGAGAAAATAATTGAAAGGTCAAAAAAATTAAGGGCTTTGAGCGAAAAACTGGAGAAAAGGTATAAAGACAAATTCAATGGCGCCGAAGCGGCCGTGGTCATTGAAGGGAAAAATAAAAACGGCTTGATAAGGGGCAAGAGCGAATTTTATTTTGATATTGAGTTTGACGAAGCGTATCTTGAAAAACACGGAAACATAAAATATTCCGACGGGATAATCGGCAAAATATTAAATCTGCCCGTTGTTTAGAGTTTCGCGAGTTTCGGCTCTATCCGTTTCAGCATTACCGCGTTAATCGCCACGATAATTGAAGAAGCGGACATTAAAAGCGCCGATATCTCCGGACGCAGGGACCAGCCCAAAGAAGTGTAGAATAATCCGGCGGCCACCGGTATCGCCGCCACATTGTAAATCGCCGCCCAGAATAAGTTTTGTTTCATTTTTACGACAGTCGCTTTTGAGAGCATAATCGCTTTTAATATATCCGCCGGATCCGATTTCATAAGAACGATATCGGCCGTTTCAATCGCCACATCCGTGCCGGCGCCGATGGCAATCCCCATATCCGCCTGCGCCAAAGCGGGAGCGTCGTTAATCCCGTCTCCGACCATTGCCGTAAACTTGCCTTCCTTTTGCATTTTTTTCACGTAATCGGCTTTTTCGGAAGGCAGCACATTGGCGAATACCCTGGTTATGCCCACTTTCTTGGCGACAATCTCCGCGATTTGATTATGGTCGCCGGTAATCATGGCCGTTTCAATGCCCAGTTTTTTAAATCCTTCAATGGCGTTTTTCGCCGTTTTTTTAATTTCATCGGAAACGGACAGAATTCCGACGGCCTTTCCGTTTAAGGAAACCAAGCTGACGGTCTTTCCTTCTTTAAGCAGTTTTTCCGCCGCGTTTTTTACCGGAGAAATATCAATTTTTTCCTTTTCCAAAAATCGCGTCGTCCCGACCAAAACCGGTTTGCCGTCAACAATCGCTTTTACGCCGAACCCGCCGACCGCTTTAAATTCTTTAATGTCGCTTGGCAGGGAGATTTCACGTTTTTTAATCTCTTTGATGACGGCCTCACTGAACGGATGGCCGGAAAGTTTTTGCGCTCCGCCGGAATAATAAAGCAGGTCGCGCTCGTCAACTCCGCGAGCGGCGATTACGCTGTCAATAACGGGGCGGCCTTCGGTCAATGTTCCGGTTTTATCCAAAAGGATAGCTTGTATTTTTGATGCCCGTTCAAGCGTCGCCGCG
The DNA here is from genome assembly GCA_027020105.1 of Candidatus Falkowiibacteriota bacterium. Classification (GTDB taxonomy): domain Bacteria; phylum Patescibacteriota; class Patescibacteriia; order Patescibacteriales; family SZUA-104; genus SZUA-104. Next base: position 3,805 of record JALUVW010000124.1, on the reverse strand, counting down.
TCTTTTATTAAAATATTGTGCCGCGCCCCTATGCCGGTTCCGACCGCGACCGCCGTGGGCGTTGCCAAACCGAGAGCGTCAGGGCAGGCGATTACAACCGCGGAAATGGCGAAAGTCAAGGCGACAAGCAGTGTCGCCCCCGCCATAAAATACCAGCCGAAAAAAGTGGCGATACCGGCGCCTACCGCCAAAATCACCAAATAGGCGGCCGCTTTATCGGCGACGCGTTGGCCGGGAGCCTTTGAGTTTTGCGCTTTCTCCACCATTTTTATGATTTGCGCCAGAGCGGTATCGCTCCCGACCTGCGTTACTTTAAATTCCACCGACCCCGTTTTGTTTATGGAGCCCCCGATTACCTTATCGCCCGCTTTTTTAAAGACCGGCATTGATTCTCCCGTTACCAAAGATTCGTCAATAGAGCTTTCGCCCTTGATAATTTTTCCGTCAACCGGTATTTTATCTCCGGGTTTCACCAAGACAATGTCGTTTAACCGTATTTCGCTTGTTAAAATTTCAACCTCTTTGCCTTGGCGCATAACAATCGCTTTTGGAGGGACTAAATCAAACAGAGCGCGCAACGAGTCGGATGTTCCGCGCCTTGATTTCATTTCCATCCAATGGCCGAATAAGACAAAGGTTACAAGCATGGCCGCCGCCTCAAAAAACGTTTCTCCGCCGATAAACAGGGTTATGGGCACGCTAAATAAATATGCCGCCAAAACGCCGACCGAAATCAAGACGGACATATTAAGAGTTTTGTTTTTTAGCGATCGGCAAGCGCCGACGATAAATATTGAACCGACCCAAAAAACTATCGGGGTGGTAAGAATAAGCAGCAGCCAGTTTATCGGTATGAAGCTCGGAGGCGGTATCCTGAAAAATTTCATCGCCAGCGGCGAATACAAAAAGACGGGAATACTTAAAATTAAAGCGATCCAAAACCTTTTTTTCATATCCCTCTCCATTTCTTTCGCCATTTGCGGATTATTCATCGCCGCTTCATGGTCCATATGGCTCATTTTTTCCATATTATGTTCTTTGCTTTTCGCGCCGCCATGTTCTTCGTGTTTGAGCTTTTTGTTCAGGTTGTATTCGTACTGTTTCGCCTCCATCTTGGATCCGCAAGTGACGGACAGCCGTTCGCCTCCGCACGACAAGCATTCCTTGCCGCAAGAACAATTTGATGAATCGTGTTTATGGGTTAAGTGATAACGGTTATGCATATGGTTAAACTGTGTTAAGTTATTTTTTTAGATAATCCAGGGAGTACCCGGCCTTTTTCCAGCCGATCATTCCGCCGGAAAGATTGTAAACATTTTTGTATCCCAAATCCGCCAATTCTTGGGACGCCAGTCCGCTCATTCCGCCGCTTTGGCAATAAACGACAATTTTCGCGTTTTTGTCGCCCGGAAGCCTGTCTAAATTGTTTTCTATCTCGTCAAACGAAATAAAATCGTCGGTGCCGGGAATTTCTCCTATGTACGGAGGGTGGACGTTAACAAGAAAAAAATCCTTGTTGTTAAGCATTTCGGACAACTGGTCGGCGGTAATGTTTTTAAATGACGCCTTTTTTTCCCGAGAGGCGTCTTGTTTGTTTGTTATGGTATTTGTCATAGTGTTGTTAAAGCGAAATAAAACCAGCCCGGCGCCGGCGATTAAAATTATTATTATCGCGATATTGATTATCTTTTTATTTTTCATATTTTTTAATATTTATTTCTTATATCACAATAATACTCTGGGGGAGTATTATTGTCAAGTTTTTAAAAACCGGCGGAAGCCGATGGTCTTCGCGTTTTCCGGCAAGATTTACCGTATTGATTCGTATCCGCCCGCGACCCCGTTCTTGGACAGCACTATTTGCCATAATTGGTTTTTTCTCGCGCGAAACGACCCGGCGCAAGACAACAAATAATATTCCCACATCCTGCGAAACCTGTCGTCGTAATTCGCCTTGATTTTATCCCAGTTATTTTTAAAATTTTCATACCACGCCATCAATGTTTTATCGTAATAGGCGCTAAAATTATGCCAGTCCTCCATCACGAATATTCCTTCAATGGCGCCGCTGATTTGCTTAATGGACGGAAGCATTGAATTGGGGAAAATATATTTTTCTATCCACGGATCCAGAGAAATGGTGGATTCATTTCCTCCTATGGTGTGCAGTAAAAACAAACCATCATCCTTCAAGAGGCGGTGGGCGACCTCCATATATGTTCTGTAATTTTTATAGCCGACATGCTCAAACATTCCCAATGAAACAATATGGTCAAATTTTTCGGTAACGTCCCTGTAATCCGACAATCTAATGTCAACGGGCAAGCCTTCGCATAATTTTTTCCCCAATTTAACTTGTTCGGCGGAAACCGTGACGCCGACCACGGACACCTTGTATTTTTCAGCCGCGTATTTCGCGAAGGACCCCCATCCGCACCCTATGTCAAGGATTTTTTGCCCCTCTTTTAGCCCGATTTTTTTGCAGACAAGGTCAAGTTTCGCTTCTTGCGCTTCGTCAAGATTATTGGCGTTCTTCCAGTATCCGCACGTGTAAACCAGTCGCTTGTCAAGCATATTTTCGTACAAATCATTGCCGGCGTCGTAATGTTTTTCGCCAATCAAAAAAGCGCGCGACTTGCTTTGCAGATTAAAAACAAGCGCCGCGCAGCCGTATAGCAGTATCCTTAAGTTGCGTTTTACCTTTTTATCGAGTTCCGCTTTGAGCAATCGGTTAAAAAATTCGTCAAGCCGTTCGCAGTCCCACCATCCGTCCATATATGATTCTCCCAAAGCAAGCGACCCTCCCGCAAGGACCCTTTTGTAAAATTCGGGGTTTCGTATCTTGATGTCGGCCGGCGAACTTCCGTTGACAACAATGCCGGCCTCGCCAAGCAATGATCTTACCATTTTTTCTTTTTTTGTCATATTTTTACGCGAGTTATTTTTTTATTTCGCAGGTTTCGCTCTCCGCCAAGCTTTTCGCCAAGAAATAATTGGACAAGAGAAGCAAGACAATGGACAGAATCTTTAATTCCAATCCCTTAAACGGCAAAATCATAAGCGCCAAAGGCGCGCCGATTAAAGAAAACAATATCGCTCCGCAAGTCGGGCATCCCGCCGCGAGGCCTCCCGTAATCAAGCCGATGGCCCCGAAGAAGCCCGAGCCTTTGGACGCCTTCTTGGCGGTTTTAATTTTATACGCGAACATACTTAAAAAAACGCCGAACAATAACGCTATAATCCCCAAGGAAATGAGGCTCAAGAGGGTGAAATTAACTCCTGACATCATCACGAAAAACTCCAAACTGTTATCGGTGACCGTCCACAGGGTAAGTTTGTAAAAAATAAAAAAACCGGCAAAGGACGTGATTAAAAATACGGCAAAGTAGTTTACCCGGCTTAAAATCTCGCCCGTAATTTTTAATGATTCTTTTATTTTTGCCATAACGGTCGCTTAAAAATTAATGTCGCGCGAATTGATAACTCTGTCGGCAAATTTCTTTTCCGCTTTCTTTTGGAAGAAATCATTTAATGTCGCGGCACAGTCGGAAACCAAATAAGCGTTAAATCCTTTTTTAATCATTGTGTTTATTGTTTTCGCCACGCATTGGTCGGTGGTGAACCCGCACACGAAAACGGTTTCAATGCCGTTTTGGCGCAAAATATCTTCCAAGTCGCTTCCGACAAACGCGTCAAAGGCGTATCTTCCCTTCACGAGCAGGTCGCCATCGCTAAAAAGACCGTCGGAAATTTCCGACTTCCATGTTCCCTTGGTGAACACCTTGCCAAGCGTGAGAAACGCCAA
>JALUVW010000123.1 GCA_027020105.1 Candidatus Falkowiibacteriota bacterium | reverse complement strand
AACAGGTAACAGGCAGCAAGTAACATTATGGATACATATTGTAATAAATTAAAACTTAAAATGGATGAATACGCGCATTCAGTATACAGAGTTACTAAAATTTTTCCAAAAGAAGAATTATTCGGCATTACTTCACAATTAAGAAGAGCGTCAGTTTCAGTAATATTAAATTATGTTGAGGGGTACGCCAAAAGGAAAGGGAATAACTGTAAAGTTTATAAAAATTTTTTAGAAATTTCTTATGGGTCGCTAAAGGAGACAAAATATTTATTACACTTTTCAATGGTTGAGGGGTACTTGGATAAAAAAGAATATGCCATATTAATAAAATTGTCTGATGAAATAGGCGCTATGTTGTATAAACTAATTAGATAGGTTGTTACATGCTACCTGTTACCTGTTTCATTAATAAATTATGAACCTCAACGATTTCAACTACCATCTTCCGAAAAATTTAATAGCTCAAAACCCCGTAAAACCGCGAGACCGTTCGCGGCTTTTGGTTTTAGATAAAAAAAGCGGAAAAATAGAGCACAAGCATTTTTATGATATTTTGGATTATTTTGAGAAAGGGGATGTTTTGGTTTTAAACAATTCAAAAGTGTTTCCGGCGCGGCTGATCGGCAAAAAAGCCGGCACCGGCGGGAGGATTGAAGTATTTTTGTTAAAACACCGCGAAATGCGCGTCAACCACCGTAGAGACGAGGCAATGCCTCGTCTCTACAACGTGGATAACGGCAAACACCATGATGATATCCCTCAATGGCAATGCCTTTTGGGAGGACGCGGAAGCAAGGAGGGGTTGGAAATTGAATTTGCGAAAGGATTAAAGTGCGAGGTTATTAAAAATAATAATGACGGAACATGGGAAGTGAGCTTTAATATGCCGCGTAAAAAAATGATGGAGCTTGTGGAGAAAATCGGCAGGATGCCGTTGCCGCCATACGTGAAACGAGATGGCGGACGGCGGACGGCGGACAACAGAAATTATCAAACAATCTATGCGGATGAAAAAAAAGTGGGCTCCGTTGCCGCGCCTACGGCCGGGTTCCATTTTACGCGCGAGTTAATTAAAAAATTAAAAAATAAAGGCGCGCGGTTTGAATACATAACGCTCCATGTCGGACTCGGCACTTTCGCGCCGGTTAAAGTTGACGATATCACCAAGCATAAAATGCATGCCGAAACGGTTGAAATTAAAAAAAGCGTCGCGCAAAGAATTATTAAAGCCAAAAAAGAAGGAAGAAGAATTATAGCGGTCGGCACAACTTCGGTCAGAGCCCTTGAAGGATGTTTATCGGATCAAGTTGGCAAAGATTTAAAACAAGTCAAAAGCCAAAAATCAAAAATAAAAAATTTCATTTATCCCGGTTATAAATTCAAAATTATTGACGCCATGATCACGAATTTTCATTTGCCCAAATCAACCCTTTTGATGCTCGTAAGCGCGTTCGCGGGCAAAAAAAACATTGACAAGGCGTACAAGGAAGCTGTTAAGAAAAAATACAGATTTTACAGCTACGGAGACGCCATGTTTATATATTAAACCAAAGGCATAAATAAAAAAACAATCCTGAAAACAAGGATTGGTTTTTATTTTGTCGGAGCGCGGAAACTTGAGACGGCCGCCGCCCGACGCCTCGCCAACAAAAAACATCCCTCGCCGGACGGGTGTTTTTGTTGTCGGAGTGCTGGGACTCGAACCCAGGATCTCCTGGTCCCAAACCAGGCGCCCTAGCCAACTAGGCCACACTCCGCGGTCAATTATCAATTTACAACCATCAATTTACAATTTTATTGACCATTGACAATTATACGTTGAAGATTGATTTTGCGCCCCGGGCCAAAATTGAACTGAGGACACAAGGATTTTCAGTCCGGCGCCCGTCCCGTAGAAAAATTTGTGCTGGAGGTCAGAATTGAACTGACGACACAAGGATTTTCAGTCCGGCGCCTGTCCCGTAGAAAAATTTGTGCTGGAGGTCAGAATTGAACTGACGACACAAGGATTTTCAGTCCTTTGCTCTACCACTGAGCTACTCCAGCAAGGCACAAATTTTCTTACGGGACTCTGCCACTGAGCTGCCGAAACCATTAAAAGTGAAAAATGCAAAAATCAAAATGCAAAATGACAATTTAAAATGTAAAATTAACTTTATAATTGCTTATTTTAAATTTTTCATTGTCATTTTAATTTTTGATTTTTCAATTTTAATTTTTTTTGTTGCGGGGAAGGGATTCGAAGGGGCGGAAGCCCCTGCCGCCACACAAGGGTTCTCACCCTTCCCGCGCAAAAAATTTCAAACTTCGTTTTCAATTTTTGTTGCGGGGAAGGGATTCGAA
>JALUVW010000122.1 GCA_027020105.1 Candidatus Falkowiibacteriota bacterium | reverse complement strand
TTATTGACGATTACGCGCATCATCCGACCGAGATAAAGGTCACGCTCGCGGGCGCGCGCGCGGTTTTTCAAGACAGGAAAATCAAGGTCGTGTTCCATCCGCACACTTTTACCCGCACCAAGGCGCTGCTTGACGATTTTGCCGAAAGTTTCGGCGACGCGGATGAAGTTGTTGTTTTGGACATATACGGTTCGGCGCGCGAGGAGCGGGGAGGGGTAAGCAGTCGCGACCTTGTCGCTAAAATCAAAACTCAAAAGCTTATCCCGCGTTCCGACGCGGGATCAAAACTCAAAGCCGTTTATATCCCAACCTTAAAAGAATGCGAGGAGTATTTAAGGGAGAATGTAAAAAGGGGAGATGTGGTTATTTTAATGGGCGCGGGGGATGTTTTTAGGATAGGGGAGAATTTGGTAAAATGAAATTAGGGCTTAGGATTTTCAAGGCCCTAAGGGTTAATATTGGAATGAAATGAGAGCGTCTTTGGCATAAATTACAAATTCCAAATAATAAATTCAAAATAAATTCCAAATAATAAATTCAAAATATTTTATTAAAATTAATATTACGCGATATTGCGCAATTAAAATTTTGGATTTTGAATTTAGAATTTATTTGGAATTTGATGCTTGTTATTTGGAATTTTATGGATTTAACCGCTCTTATTTCATGCTAATATTAACCCCTAAGCCTTAAGCTCTAAGCGACTAATCACTATTATTATGCCGATAGAACAAAAAATTCAACAAAATGTTGTTCTTGCCCCGTTCACGACTTTTAAAATAGGCGGTCCGGCCAAGTTTTTTGTTGAAGTTAAAAGCAAGGAGGAATTAAGCGGCGCTATCGGATGGGCGAGAGAAAATAAAGAAAATTTTTTTGTGTTGGCCGGGGGCAGTAATGTCTTAATAAACGACAATGGCGTTCGCGGGCTGGTTGTCAAAATAAGCAATAATGACTTGAAGGTTAAAGGAGAGAGGATTGAGTGCGGAGCCGGCGCGCGCTTGGCGGCGGCGGCAAGCTTGGCGATCGGCCAAAACTTAACCGGACTGGAATGGTCAATCGGCATACCGGGCGCGACCGTTGGCGGAGCCGTGGTTGGCAACGCCGGAGCGTTCGCCGCCGCCATGTCGGACATAGTTGAAACGGTTGAAGCGTTTAACGCCGAAAAAAAGAAGTTTGAAATATTGAGCAACCGCGATTGCGAATTCGGTTATCGCGACAGCGTGTTCAAAAAAAAGAAAGGGCTCATACTTTGGAGCGTTGTTTTGCGCTTAAAAAAAGAAAAGCCGGAAATTATCAGAGAGCTTGTCAAGCAAAGCGTTGATTTTCGCCAAAACAAATACCCGAAACTGCCGAGCGCCGGAAGTGTTTTTAAAAACATCCCCTTGGAAAAGATTAAAGAAAAAAATCCCGTTTTGGCGAAAGAAATCAGCGAAAGGGGGGCGGTTTCCGGCGGTTTGGTCGGCGCCGGCGCCATTATTGATATGTTGGGATTGAAGGGCAAGGCCATTGGCGGCGCCAAAATAAGTTTGGAACACGCCAATCACATTGTCAATACCGGCAAAGCCGCGGCCGGAGATGTCGTTATGCTTATAAGTTATATTAAACAGCAAGCAAGGGACAAATTCGGAATACAGCTTAACGAGGAGGTGCGGTATCTTGGATTTTAACGGGATTGTCGCCGAACGCCGTTCCGGCCGTAATTTTCATATTTTGGACAAATCGCTTTCGCAACATCGCCGCCCGCTCCCGCGAAGCGCGGGCGGTGAAATATCCTCCGCGGCCAAATAAAAAAGGGGCCTGATAATAATCAGGCCCCCGGTTGTCATCGTTTTGCTATGGCGACATCAACTGCGTTGTCGCCTATCTCTTCGGGGATGTAATAATAGCCTCGCGCGAGCGGGGGATCATAATCGGCCGGAATCAGGTATGCCCTGATTTCGGTAGCGTACTGGTCTGATCCTCCCGTGGTTATGTCGGTGGAGAAGTTTCCGCATTTGTCAATATCGGTTTTTGGATCCGACCAATACGGCTTGGTCCACCATCCTCCGACTTTGATATATACGGCGACCTTGTAGTCTTGAGGGCGCACATTGCTTACGCTGCCCTCAAGATGATCGTAGCTGCCGTAAGGAGGAACATAAGTGAACCAAATATCCGGATTTCCTCCGTCGTTGGCAACCGCGCAGCTGTCATCGCTGCCGCATCCCGCCAGCGACAGCGCGACCAGCGCCAAGGCAAGCAACAGAAATACTGTTTTTCTACCCATTTCAAGCCTCCTTTTTAAATTGTTAAGTCGCCGGCAAAATACCAAATTACCACATCGGCATCCACCTCCTTTTATGGATTGCGGTTTCTTACCGCGTTTATCGTTTAAAGATATTTTATGTTATCTCCTCAAAGCCGCAACAGAGGCTAAATGAGCAGGATTGTTAAAGTGCGATTGATTTTTTTATTTTTAGGCTCGGGGGCAGGGATTCGAACCCCGATTAGCTGGACCAAAACCAGCTGTCCTACCCTTAGACGACCCCCGAATGTAAATAAAAATTGCCAGTCCGGCAATTTATATGGATAATTGTAATATAATTTAATTTTTTTGTCAAAAAAATATATTTTCACTTTATTCACGGTTTCTCACAGGGGTTCTCCTCCCCCTTAGAGCCACAAAAACAAAAACACCCCGCTTTCGCTTGAGTGTTTTTATTTTTGTAGCCCTAAGGGGAATCGAA
>JALUVW010000121.1 GCA_027020105.1 Candidatus Falkowiibacteriota bacterium | reverse complement strand
CCGCTTTCGCTTGAGTGTTTTTATTTTTGTAGCCCTAAGGGGAATCGAACCCCTGTTTGATGGATGAGAACCATCTGTCCTAACCACTAGACGATAGGGCCGAGTTTGGGCGGGTTAACACGTTTTTTCCACAGATGTACGCACAGAAAAAAGGCGCTTTCCCACAGCTTATATGCCCGTTGTCCTCTTGACGGTTTATTTGGGATAAGTAAAAATGTTAATATGCAATGTTATTACCGTAAGTTCGGGCGGGTTCTTCGGGACTAACCCTAAACTTACGGTAAAAACAGTTTCAACCGAAAGGTTGAGCATGGGGATTAAAGCGCCCGCGTATCCGCAAGGATGCGCGGGTGCTTTGTTTTCCTCTGCGAATTACGAATATACAAATAATAATTTTTGCAATTCAAATAAACAATATTTTATTTTAAAATAGAGCCAACTAAATTCTTATATCCCCGCAGGAATTCTTCCGCCGTCATTTCTTTTTTGCCTTCAAGCTGCAGTCTTTTAATTATTAAAGCGTCTTTATAACATTGAACCGCCAAGCCTCCATTGCGCAAAAACAATTCTCCGATTTTATGTTTATTTCTCTTTAATGGCTCGTATTCAACTCTGATAATTTTTATGTTTATATAATTATTTTTGATTTTGAGCGAAGCGAACGCGCTCGGCCATGGCGTCATTGCCCTGATAAATCTTTCAATCTCAATCGCCGGTTTTCTCCAGTCAATTTTTCCATCTTGTTTTTTCAACAATCCGACGTAGCCGGAGCGGGAATCATCTTGCGGCCGCGGTTTTATTTCGCCGGCAATGTATTTTTTTAAGCAAGACGGCAAGGTTTTCGCTCCCAATTCTGATAATTTTTCGTAAAGCGAGCCGGCGGTATCGTCGGATGAAATATTAATGGGCGATTGCGCCAAAATTGGTCCGGTGTCAAGCCCTTTGTCCATCTTCATTATGGTAACGCCCGTTTCCGCGTCTCCGTTCAAAATCGCCGCTTGGACGCAGGACGCTCCCCGATATTTGGGCAACAGCGATCCGTGTATGTTGATTACGCCGTATTTTGGAATATTCAGAATGTTTTCCGGTATAATTTGCGCGTAAGCGACGACGACTATCAAGTCCGGCCTTAATTCTTTAATTTTGAATGTTAAGTCCCCAATCTTTTCCGGCTGATAAACCGGAATATTGTATTTTTCCGCTTCAACTTTTACCGGCGGGGGAGTGATAACTTGTTTCCGGCCGACTTTTTTGTCCGGTTGGGTTACAATCGCCATAATATCAAATTGTTCGTCATTAATCAAGGCGCGGAGCGGAGGAACGGCAAAAGACGGGGTACCGATAAATACGCAGCGGATTTTTTTATCATTGTTCATATGATAATGGAGAATTAACTTGGCATTCGGGGCATTCGGATACCAATTCGGGTCATTCGGATTATATCATTCGGGGCACGGGTCATTCGGATTATAAACATTCGGATATTCGGGGCATTCGGATACCAATTCGGGTCATTCGGATTATATCATTCGGGGCATTCGGATTATAGAATAATGTCGTGAATTAATTTAGCCCCGGCATTCCTCCCATTTCTTGCATTTTTCGCGCCATTAATCTTTGAGTTTTTTTAATGGCGTCGTTTACGCAATCGGCCAGAATTCCCTCTAAGCTATCTTTTGCCAAATCTTCGTTAATGGTGATGGAGGTAATTTCCATATTGCCGTTCATCACCACTTTAACTCCGCCTTTTTCAACGGTTGTGCTTTCGCCGGCCAAGGCGTTTTGCATTTGTTTCGCTTGGTTGCGCAATTCTTTTAAGTGTTTGAGTTTGTTAAACATTTTTTTAAATCGTCAGCTTACAGTTTGCGGTTGGCGGCGATTTGGCCGCGAACCGCGAGCCATAAACTGACTTGATAAGCAAATAATTAAGTGAATTAAGATGCCGGCTAAAACGCGGGCGGCGGTTCTTCCAAGTTTCTTTTTTCAAGATTTTTAAAGCTTACGGTGTTTTCATCAAAAAACAAATCAACTTTTCCGGTCGGACCGTTTCTGTGTTTCGCGATATACAGTTCGGACGATGCCATATCCTCCTCCGTTAATTCTTCTCTGGCATATCCGCGGTCGGCGGCTTTTCTGTAAATAAACATAACCACGTCCGCGTCTTGTTCAATTGATCCCGACTCTCTCAAATGAGACAGCTTGGGGATGGCCGGTCTGGATTGCTCAACCACGCGTGAAAGCTGGGAAAGCGCCAAAACGGGGATATTCAATTCTCTGGCAATGCCTTTAAGCCCCCTGGTTATTTCCGACACTTCCTGAACGCGATTATCTCCGTATTTCCCGCGGCCCTCCATTAATTGAAGATAGTCAATAATCAAAAGGTCAAGGTTTTTTTCAATTTGAAGCCGCCGCGCTTTTGTCCTTATTTCCATAATGCTCGCGTTTGCTGAATCGTCAATATATATCGGCGCTTCAGAAAGCTGTCCCATGGCGGCGCCGATGTTGGCAAAGTCATTATCTTCTTCGCGATCCGATAATTTGCCGGTGCGCATTTTCCATAAGCTTACGCCGGCTTGCGCGCAAAGCATACGGTCAACCAACTGTTCTTTGCTCATCTCCAAGGAGAAGACTCCCACGGCCGCCTTATTAATGATAGCCGTTTGACGCGCGATATCCAAGGCAAGCGATGTTTTGCCCACGGAAGGCCTGGCGGCCAATATGATTAAATCGGATTTTTGCAGTCCCGCCAGCACATTATCCAAATCGGTAAAGCCGGTGGCCAGTCCGCGCAATTTCCCGCTCTGTTTATGCAGTTCGTCAATGCGGTCAAACGCTTCGGTTAAAAGATTGTCAATCGGCAAAAAAGCGTTTTTTAAATATTTTTGCGATACCTGAAACAGTTTTTGCTCCGCCTCGTCCAATATTTTATCAATATCCTCGCTTTCATTATACCCCATAGCCGCGATTTCGCCGGACGCGTTGATTAAGCGGCGCAGAGTGGCTTTGCGCTGGATTATGTTGGCGTAATGCTCCACGTTTGAGGCGGTGGCCACCGAATTGGTTAATTCA
>JALUVW010000120.1 GCA_027020105.1 Candidatus Falkowiibacteriota bacterium | reverse complement strand
TCCGGATTGGGCGTGACAACTTGATGTTGTTTTCCGTCCTTTAAAAATCGCTTTATTTTTTCAAGGATTTCTTTTTTGTTTAACGTTGATATATTGACTCCCAGAATACTGATAATGTTAACCGTATGGCTCATATTTTGTTGAAACTAATCACTTTTACGCCGCCCGTTTAACGCCGGAGAATCGCGATAAAATTTAAGGCCGCGCCGATATTGGCGGAATGTTTTATGGTTTTATTATACTTTAAAACCACGCTTTTGACAAATACTTATTCTTATAGTATGGTGGAAATATTCATATCGCGCGCTTATTAGTTGTTTTTTCGCAAACCATTAAAAAAAGGAGGGCGTTATGCGAGAAATGGCCAAGGACAGCGGCTTCAATATGGAACGGATAGGCCGCAAAATCAAAAAGAATTGCGAGACCGCCGACGAAGCCAGGAGGTATTTTTACGAAATTTTTTTATCATCATTGGCGAAACCGCAATCCCGCTTAAGCCAAATTGAAATCATAGCGCGGGACCCTGTCTTGGTCGCCAATTTATTGGCGGAAGCGGAAATAAATTGATTTTTCCGTTTGAGGCGCTTTCTTTGAATTTCAAAGAGGCGCCTTTTGTTTTTGCCGATTTTTTGCTAAACTGAAATTAAGCGACAAACATAATATGCGTGAAGCCAAATTCTACAAAAAAATAAACGAATCAACCGTGCAGTGCCGATTATGCCACCATTTTTGCGCGATCAGAAACGGCGAAGTCGGAAATTGTTCGGCGCGCAAAAATCAAAACGGAAAATTGTATTCCCTTGTTTACGGTTATCCGGTCGCCATAAACATTGATCCGGTTGAGAAAAAGCCGTTGTTTCATTTTATGCCCGGAAGTTTTACTTATTCACTGGGAACTATGGGATGCAATTTCCACTGCAAAAACTGCCAAAATTGGGATATCAGCCAAGAAAAATTCATTAAAGAAAAAGAAAAGAATATGGAATATTTTTCTCCGGAAAAAATAGTGGAGGAGGCGCTGGGCAATGATTGCGAATCCATTTCATACACCTATAACGAGCCGACTATTTGGGCGGAATACGCCTTGGATATTATGAGGCTGGCGCGGGCGAACAATCTAAAAAATATCTGGGTGTCCAACGGTTTTATGTCCGATGAATGCCTTGAGGCCGTAATCCCCCACCTTGACGCCGTTAACATTGACATTAAATCGTTTGATGACGAATTTTATAAAGAAAACATCGGCGCGCGGTTTAAGCCGGTTTTGGAAAATTGCAAAAAAATCAAGCAAAGCAATATTCATCTTGAAATTACCACACTAATAATTCCAACATTGTCGGACAATACGGAGATGCTTAAAAAAATCGCCGATTTTATAGTTTCCGAGCTGGACAGCGATGTCCCTTGGCATATTTCCAGGTTTTCGCCGGATATATCATGGAAATTGCGAAAACTGCCGGAAACAACCGAAGGCATAATTTACGCGGCTTACGAGGTTGGAAAAGAAGCCGGGCTAAAATATGTTTATACCGGCAATCTTCCCGGGGATCAAAGAGAAAACACTTACTGCCCCAAATGCGGCGAACTGGCCATCCGCCGCCTCGGCTATGAAATTGAACGGCTTGATAATCACGGCCGCTGTTCGCAATGCGATAAAAATTTGGACATTATAGAATAAAAATTCTATAATGTCTCATAAAAAAAAGCGCCGACAAGTCGGCGCGTATGAGTTAACCGCTGATTTCGCTCAGTAAGCATGATGGCATGTATAGCACAAAATGCCATTAAATTCCGTAAAAATTTGGCCGCACCCCAGGCATTGGAAATGCTGTTTTTCGTCCAAAAAACCAACTTCCACGAGAATAAATCCTGTTTCCTCTCGGCAATGTGGACATTTTTTTCTCATTTCCATTTTTACGCCACCTCCTTTTATTTTGGTTTTTGTGAATTTTCAAGACAAAGAGCGTAATACGGACAAACTCATAGCATTAATCTAGATTTTAACATACGCATAAGAAATTGCAACCAGTCTTGACATATTTTAAGCCGTATTATATATTTATAATATAAATTAGCACTCTTCCATCACGAGTGCTAAAAACCGCTTAAGTCTGCATAATAAATTTAGAAATTAACCCATAAACCATAAGCTAAAAATATATGAACTTATTTGATAAATTTACCAGTAAATCGCAAGAAGCGATTATAAACGCTCAAATTATCGCGCAAGACCACGGACAGAAGCATATTGAGGCTCTGCATATACTTGCGGCCCTCCTTGAGCAACCGGAAAGCATAATCAATCCCGTACTGGAAAAAATGAATATTCCGCCAAAGATGATTCATGAAAAAACATTGGCGGAAATTGAAAAATTACCCAAGGTTTCAACTGCCGGCGGCTCCAATGTCGGCGTAGTGCAAGGAACGGCCGAGGTGGCTATGGTTTTGGAAATAGCCAAAAAAGAAGCCGACAAGATGGGAGATGAATATATTTCCACGGAACATATTTTGCTTGCCGTAATAGGCGTTAAATCGCGAGCGCAGGAAATACTCGTTAACGCCGGAGTTGAATACAACAAAATACTTCAAATATTGTCCGAAGTTCGCGGCGGCGAAACAATAGACACTCCGGAACCGGAAGCAAGGTACAAGGTCTTGGAAAAATACACGCTTAATCTTACCGAGTTGGCGCGAAAGAAGAAACTTGATCCGGTTATCGGCAGAGACAAGGAAATAAGGCGAATTATGCAGGTTTTAAGCAGGCGCACAAAAAACAATCCCGTGCTTATCGGCGAGGCCGGAACGGGCAAGACCGCCATCGTGGAAGGATTGGCGCAACGAATTGTGGACGGAGACGTGCCGGAAACGCTGAAAAACAAAGAACTAATCAGTCTGGACATCGGCTCCCTCGTGGCCGGCGCCAAGTTCAGGGGCGAGTTTGAGGATCGGCTCAAAGCGGTTATTCGCGAAATAAAATCGCAAGAAGGGCGTATTATATTATTCATTGACGAATTACATACCCTTGTCGGCGCCGGCGGCGGCGGCGAGGGCGCCATGGACGCCTCCAATATGCTGAAACCGTCTTTGGCGCGCGGCGAATTGCGCACCATAGGCGCGACCACCACCAAGGAATATCAAAAATATATTGAAAAAGACGCGGCGCTGGAAAGAAGGTTTCAGCCCATATACGTATCCGAGCCGAGCATTGAAGACACCGTGGCCATACTGCGCGGCATTAAGGAAAAATACGAGGTGCACCACGGCGTGCGCATTACCGATGAAGCCGTGATCGCCGCCGCCAAGCTTTCCGCCCGCTACATCACCGACAGATTCTTGCCGGATAAAGCGGTTGACCTGATTGATGAAGCCACATCGGCCTTGCGTATGGAAATAGATTCTTCTCCCGCCGAATTGGACAGCTTAAAACATCAGATTAAACGGTTGCAAATAGCCAAAGCGGGACTGGTTAAGGATAAAAACAAAAAATCGGCGCAAAAATTAAAAGAAATAGAAAAAGAGCTTTCTCAGCTTACCGAAAAAGCCAACCAGCTTGAAATCCATTGGAAAAACGAAAAAGACAAAATCAGCAAAATAAGAGAATCAAAAAGAAAGATAGACGAGCTTAAAGCGCAGGCGGAAATCATAGAGCGCCGGGGCGATGACTTGACTCGCGTGGCCGAAATACGCTATAGCCAAATTCCGGAATTGGAAAAAGAAATCAAGAAACAAGAAAAAGAATTGGCCGAAATTCAAAAAAACGGGCAAAGAATCTTAAAGGAAGAGGTTGACGAAGAAGATATCGCCAAGGTGGTTTCTCGCTGGACGGGAATTCCGGTCGTAAAAATGCTGGAATCCGAAATAAAAAAACTGGCGCACGCGGAAGAAGAATTGAAAAAACGAGTGGTTGGGCAAAACGAAGCGATAAGGCATGTCGCCAACGCCTTAAGACGTTCCCGCGCCGGCATTAGCGAGGAAAAAAAGCCGATCGGTTCGTTTTTATTCGTCGGTCCGACAGGCGTGGGCAAAACAGAACTTGCCAAAACTTTGTCGGAGTTTATGTTTAACAACGAATCGGCCTTGGTCAGGCTGGATATGAGCGAATTCATGGAAAAGCATTCCGTGGCGAAAATTATCGGATCTCCTCCCGGGTACATCGGACACGAAGAAGGCGGGCAATTAACGGAAAAAATCAGGCGACGCCCTTACAGCGTAATTCTTTTTGACGAGATTGAAAAAGCCCATCCGGAAGTATTTAACATACTCCTGCAAATCTTGGACGACGGACGGCTCACCGACGCCAAGGGTCGCATCGTCAACTTTAAGAACACCATCATTATTATGACATCAAACCTCGGCAATGAGGTCATCAAGGAATATTCAATCGGCTTTGCGGATAACTCTTGCGAAAAAGAAGCGAGAAAAATGCGTGACAGCGAGATGAAGGAAAAAATAGACAAAATCCTTCAAGATCATTTTAAGCTGGAATTCTTAAACAGAATTGATGAAATAGTGATATTCAAAAGCTTAAACAAGGAGGCGCTGGCCAAAATCGTTGATTTGGAATTGGACAAGGTCAAGCAACGCTTAAAAAACAAGGACATCAGCATTAAAATAGAAAATAGGGTTAAAAAAATGCTGGCCGAAAAAGGATACGACACCACTTTTGGCGCCCGCCCGCTCAAAAGAATAATCCAGAGTATGATTTTGGACGAACTTGCTCTGGAAATCATAGAAGGAAAGATAAAGGAAGGCGATAAAGTGGTGATTGACTTGGGCGTTAGGGATAAGGTTGTGATGAAGGTGAAATAGGCTAAAATTTGAATAAAAAAAGGCGAGAATTAAATTTCTCGCCTTTTTTGTTGATGTATGTTGAAATTTATAGTATACTACTAATATGTTTAAAGCGCGTAAAACAAAACCATTGTTTTTGCCGATTATCCCGGTTATAATTTCCGGGCTGCTGTTTGCCGCCGCCGCCAAGGCGGGCGATAATTTTAACCCGAATTATATTATCAGTGATTCTGAAATACTTGATTATAATTCAATGGACTTGAACTATATTCAAGAGTTTTTGGAAAGCAAGGGGTCGTATTTGGCGAACTACTCGGCTCCGAACGCTTACGGAACAATCAAGACGGCGGCGGAAATTATTTATGACGCGGCCGCGAATAACTATAACTGCGATAACGCCGATCTTAGCGCCAACCCCACGGAAGCGGAAAGGAAGTTGAAATGCGAAAGGATTACGACCGTAAGCCCGAAGTTTCTTTTGGTTTTATTGCAGAAAGAGCAAAGCTTGATTGAGGACGCGAATCCGAAACAAAGCCAGCTGGACTGGGCGACCGGCTACGGATGCCCTGACGGCGCGGCATGCAACGCGCGCTGGAAAGGGTTTGGGAAGCAAGTCAACAGCGCGGCCTTGCAGTTTTTGGATTATATGAAAAATCCCGATTTCTACACTTACAAGGTCGGTAAAACATATAATTTCTCAAATCCTTACTCAACAACCAAAAAAGAAACAACCGCGGTAACGCCGGCAAATCGGGCAACCGCCGGTTTGTACAATTACACGCCGCATGTTTATAACGGCAATTATAATTTTTATAAAATATGGCAAAGGTATTTCGCCCGAGTTTACCCGGACGGTTCCCTGCTGCGAGCCGAGGGGGAGGTCGGAGTATGGCTTATTCAAAACGGTAAAAAACGCCCGTTTTTAACCAAAGGGGCTTTAACCAGCAGGTTTGATGAAAACAAAATAATAACGGTAAACAAGGCTGATTTGGATAAATACGAAAAAGGGGCGCCGATTAAATTTCCTCAATACTCTTTGGTTCGCTCCCCGCGAGGCACGATATTTTTATTGGTTGACGATAAACGCCGCGGATTCGCCAGCGGAGAGGCGTTTAAAAAAATCGGTTTTAGTCCGGAAGAAGTGATAAGCGCCAGTTGGGACGATATAAACGCTTATCGTGAAGGCGCGCCCATTACCGCGTCCTCCACTTATCCCACCGGCGCGTTGCTTCAAGATAAAACCACGGGCGGAGTTTATTGGGTGATTGAAGGGAAAAAATCCCCTATTTGGGACGCGGTGTTTTTGAAAACCAAATTTAAAAATAAAAAAATCATTTCCGCCACTCCCGAGGAATTGAGCAACTACGAAACAACGGATCCCGTTTTATTTGATGACGGAGAATTGCTAAAATCATCAATTTCCGCGGCCGTGTATCTTATCGCCAACGGAAAAAAACATCTGATTACCTCCGGAAAAGTATTTGAAGATTTGGGGTATAAATGGGAAAATATTATTAGCGTTTCACCCAAAGTATTGTATTTGTACGACAACGGGGAGCCGATTGCAAGCGCCGGATAAAGTTAAGATAATTATAAAGTTGACGAAGGAGAAAAGGAGGTTAAATATTGTTTTTTAACGCTTTACAAACTTTATAACTTTTAACTTTATAGCTTTCAACTTTATGTCTATCGTTTTCTCCGCCATAGTCCCCCACTCTCCTTTCCTTATTCCATCCATAGGAAGGGAAAACTTGGAGCTGCTTAAATCCACCGAACTCGCGTTCAAGAAATTGGAAGAAAATTTACGTTTAAGCGATGTTGAGACCATTGTTATTATTTCTCCTCACGGCGTAGTGCAATCCAATTCGTTTTCCATGAATTTATCACCGGAGTTTACCGTTAATTTTGAAGAATTCGGAAATCTTACCACGAAAATGCTATTGTCCGGCGACATCGGATTGGCGCATAAAATTCGGGAAAGAATGGAGACAAGGGCGCCCCTTCAAATGATCAGCGACTCCAATCTTGATTACGGTTCGGGGGTGCCGCTTTATTTGTTGTTAAAAGATACGCCCAACATTAAAATCATTCCTTTGTATTACTCCGGCCTTGATCTGGACGCGCATTTTAAGTTCGGACAATTACTGCAACGGGAATTTATGGTCAACAAAGAGCGTATTGGCGTCATCGCTTCCGGCGATTTATCACATAAATTAACAAAAAACGCGCCGGCCGGATATTCGGCCAAGGCGAAAAAATTTGACAAGATGTTGATTGAAAATTTAATCAAACAAAAAACGGAAAATATTTTAAAAATGAAAAGTGATTTCATCGCGGAAATTTCCGAATGCGGACTTAAATCAATACTAATACTCCTCGGAGTATTGGACGGAATGAAATATCGCTCGGAAATGCTGTCCTACGAAGCGCCGTTCGGAGTCGGATACTTGACAATGAATTTTAAACTGTAAAATAACGCCCAAAAGTGTTTTAAGGGCTTGTTCTCCGGCGCTATTTTCCGCCGACCACCTTAAAAAAATATTTCCACCTCTCCCCCGTCTTGCACAATTCTTTTGTGTCGTTTAAGCATCTCTCAATAAACGGCTTTGGGTTTTCTTTGCACACTTTAAATACCGCGCTTCTCTTAAAATTCGGCACTGCCAACTCTTTAATCACCCTCAAGGCCAAATCCTGCCAGGGATAAGCCGGCGGCTTCTTGCCCGCTTTTTTTGCGTTAAATATATCTTTGATATTTTCCGGTCCCTTGTTTATTTTCATACCTACAGTTTAGCACATTTTACGAACTTGCAAATAAGACTGCAATAAGTTAATATAAAATTATGCCGAACAAACTTAAAATAATCACAAATCCCGATCCAATTTTAAGGAAAAAATCAGCTGAAATTAGCCAAAAAGACATAAGTTCTCAAAAAATCAAAGAGCTTTTTTCGGATATGGGAAAAACAATGTTGGAGAGCGACGGAGTGGGGCTGGCCGCGCCGCAAATCGGAAAAAACATCCGTTTATGCGTAATAAACACCAAAAACGAATTAAAGTGCCTTATAAACCCCCGGATAACGAAAAAATCATGGGCTCGCGAATGGGGGGAGGAAGGATGCCTTTCAATCCCCAATGTGTTCGGGAAGGTGAAAAGGCATAAAAAAATCGCTTGCCAATATATTGATTTGGACGGCAAGCAGGCAAAATTAAGCGCCGACGGGCTGTTGGCGCGCGTAATTCAGCACGAGATTGACCATTTGGACGGGGTGTTGTTCATAGACAAAGCGAGAGACATTAAAGAACTTGGCGCTTATAAGCCGGGCAGGAATAATTCCTGAATTATAATTTCTAATTTCTGGTAAAATTTCAAATGCTTAGCGCTGAAATTAAAAAATATTTGGAAATTTAGCATTATTTAATTGGAAATTTTATGCGTTTTCCCGCGTCTATTCAAAGTTTAATCAATCATTTTTCAAAACTCCCGACCGTCGGCCCCAAAACGGCCGAACGGTATGTTTTTTATTTGCTGAAAAACCATTCGGATGAATTGCGGGAATTCGCCCGAAGTATGGCCGAACTGAAAGAGAAAACGACTGTTTGCCGAATATGCCTGTCCTACGCCGAAACCAACCCGTGTTCAATATGCGCCGATAATAAGCGAAACGGCGCGCTATTGTGCGTGGTCGCCGATACCCGCGATATGATTACGATTGAAGCCACCGGAAAATACAACGGAAGGTATTATGTCTTGGGCGGACAACTTAACGCCATTCTGGGGATTAAGCCGGAACAGCTTAACATAAAACAGTTGATGGAGAAAATAAAATCAGGGAGTATTAAAGAAGTAATTTTGGCTCTCAGTCCCAACCTTGAAGGCGAAACAACCTCAATGTATTTGGCCAAATTGTTAAAACCTTGCAAAGTCAAAATCACCCGTTTAGCCAAGGGATTGCCGATGGGGTCCGATCTGGAATATGCCGATGAGATGACGCTCGCCAACGCGTTAAAATACAGGAATGAAGTGTGACGCGAAAGCCAAAAAACCGAAGATAAAAAAAATAAAAAAACAAATACCGTTTTGTTTTGGTATTTGTTTTTTTATTCCTTGGTTTGGTTTATTTTGCTTATTAACCGGCAATGGCCGTAATCTCCACTTTCGTAAACGGCTGCCTGTGACCGATATTTCTTTTATACCTGGTTTTGCTTTTGTATTTGATTACCGACACCTTCTTGTCTTTACCTTGGTCCAGCACCTTACCTTCAACCTTGCCGCCGAGCGACGGGTTTCCCAATTTCACCTCCTTGCCGTCGGTGTCGGCAATCATTAAGGTTTCAAACGTAACCTTATCACCGGTTTTTTTGTCCAGTTTTTCTATTTTAAGGGCTTGCTTCTCTTTGACCTTATATTGTTTTCCTCCTGTTTTTATAACCGCGATTTTAGACATAGTATTGATTATAGTGAAATTTGCGCGAACGACTCCATTCCTTTCGGAAATTATGCCGCGTTTTCGCGAAATATCAACCAATTTTTTAACTTTACTTTATTATATTCTTTATATATTATTTCATTATTGGTTACTTTTTTTCTCCCTGTTAACGCGTAAACAAATTACACAATTATTGTATATAAAAAAATACCGTATGTCAAGAAATCACTTTTTTGTCAAAATGCCTGAATCCGGCCACAACCGCCAGCATTATTAAAATTAAAACGCTTAAAGCAAGTAATTTGCCCTTGCTTTGCAAAAATAACGCGCTTAACCCGAAGGAGGCGGCAAAAAAATAATACAGCAAAACAACCTTTCTCTGGCTTAACCCCAGGTCCAACAACCTGAAATGCAAATGTTTTCTGTCCGCGAACTTAAACGGATTCTTCCCGGCCAACACTCTCCTGGCTATCGTCCAAACAAGGTCCATAATCGGAATGCCCATAACCAACAAAGCGATCGCTATTTTGCCTCCGGAAATTACGGCCAATACGCCCAGAGCGTATCCAAGAAACAGCGACCCCCCTTCCCCCAAAAAAATTTTAGCCGGATGCCAATTAAAAACCAGGAAACCGAAACAAGCGGCGGCCAAAATCAAAGAAGCGACGCCGATGTCCGGCTGATAATATTTCGTCGTCATTGTAAACAAAAATATTATCATTCCGCCGATGGCCGTTACTCCCGCCACCAAGCCGTCAACTCCGTCCAATAATTTTGTCGTGTACATCATTCCCAAAAGCCAGAAAGTGATTAAAATCCCGGAAAACGCGCCCAGATATATGAAGCCGCCGGAAGGGTTTGTGATTTTTTCTATTCCGATACCGCCCGACAACACGGATGCTATGGCCAAAAGCGGAAAAATAATTTGAAATTTCGGCTTGATATTGTATTTATCATCCAGGTATCCGCCGATCATTAAAAAACAAGCGCCGGCAAAAAAACCGAGCCAATGACGCGCCTCCAAATCGCCCGCCAATATTTTATCGCGCGCGAAATAAAGAACGGCGAAAAAAGACAAAAAAATCGCCGCACCGCCGAGTAACGGCATTTTTGTTTTATGTATTTTTCGCCTCGGCCCCGGCAAATCAACAACATTAAGCCTAAGCGCCGCGCGCCTTGCCAGTATTGTCAAAAACAGCGACAACAGAAAAGTTAAAGAAAAAATTATAAAATATGATAATCGCATTTTATTTCAAGTTGGGCGTAAACGCGCGTTTACGCCCAACTTGCCGTTAAGGAATTTGAATATTTATCTGTTTTTTAAACGCGCGAAACTTAAGTCTAAATAACTCTTGCAAGTTTTCAATTTACAAATCATACCAAAGATCTGCCCGTCATTTCCGGCGGTTTCTCAAGGCCCATAATTTTTAAAATGGTCGGGGCGACATCGCTTAGTATTCCTTGCGGCTTTATCAAGCTTAAATCCCCTCCGGGCGCGTCTTGGACGCCTATGCTTTTCCCCTCAAATTGCCTTCCAACCACGATAAACGGCACCGGGTTGGCTGAATGCTCTTTATTGATGGTTCCGGTTTGCATATTAAATTCAACTTCCGCGTTTCCGTGATCGGCGGTTATTAAAACGCACCCGTCGCGAGCCAAAACCTGCCTGACGATTCTGCCTACGCATTTGTCAACGGTTTCAATCGCCTTGATGGTGGCTCTTATGTTTCCCGTGTGGCCCACCATATCGGCATTGGCGAAATTTACCAGTATGAAATCATACAAATCATCTTTAACCGCCTGAACCAGTTTGTCAGTCACTTCGTTGGCCGACATTTCCGGCTTTAAATCATAGCTGTCAACCGGCGGCGACGGCACCAGCTCATGCGTTTCTCCCGGCGATTTTGTTTCCTTTCCGCCGTTAAAAAAATAAGTAACATGCGCGTATTTTTCCGTTTCGGCTATCCTTAACTGCTTTAAACCGGCATTTGATATCACTTCCCCCAAAGTATTTTTAATTTCTTCCGGGGGGAAAGCGACTTCAATGGGCAAATCTTTTTCATACTCCGTAAAGCCGACAAAAAGCAAGTTTTTTAAATATTTCGGGCGCGCGAACTTATCAAATTCCGGCAAAACAAAAGCTTTGGTAATCTCTCTGGCGCGATCAGCGCGGTAATTAAAAAAGATAAGAGCGTCATTGTCGGCCACCAAACCTTCCCGGGAGCGAGGAGCGCCGTCTTTATTGATAACGGTTGGTACAAATTCTTCGTCGTATATTTTTTTCTTGTAACTTTTTTCTATCGCTTTTAGCGCCGTATCCTCCTTATTTCCCTCTCCTTCAGTCATGGCCAAATACGCCTTGGCTATTCTGTCCCAATGATTATCCCTGTCCATGGCGTAAAATCGTCCCGATATCGTCGCGATTTCGCCAACGCCATACTCCGCGATGCCGCGTTCAATGCTATTGATAAAATTAACGCCGCTGTTATAGGCCGTGTCACGTCCGTCTAAAATGGCATGGATATAAACTTTCTCCACTTTGTGTTCTTTGGCCATCACCAGCAACGCTTGCAGGTGGTCAATGGAAGAATGGACGCACCCGTTTGAAACCAGTCCCATCAAGTGCAGCTGAGAGTTGTTTTTCTTGGCGTGTTCCATCGCTTTAAGGAGCGCCTCGTTTTTGTAAAAACTGTTATCGCTTATCGCCTTATTTATTCTTGGCAAGCCCTGATAAAGAATTCTTCCCAGTCCCAAGTTAAGATGCCCCACTTCGCTATTGCCGGATTCTCCCCACGGCAAACCGACCGCCTCGCCGGACGCCATCAGGGTCATGGACGGATACTGGGCGGTAAGCTGTTTTAACGTTTGCGTGTCCGCCTGGCTAATCGCGTTGCCGCTATACGGCTGAGTAATGCCCCAACCGTCCAAAACGATTAACACGACCGGCTTGGGGCGGCTCGGTTGTTTGATGGTTTCTTCCATAGAGTAAAATTAATAAAAATAAAAAATAAAAATGCTTTGCTTTTATTTATTCTAATTTCCTTGTTTTTCTCATTTTTTATTTAATTAAGCTTTTTCCCGTCATTTCTCTTGGCTTTTTTATGCCAAGCAAGTCTAAAATCGTCGGGGCCACATCGCCCAAAATTCCGTCTTTTCTCAATTTTGTTTTATTTTTCAATCTTTTATTAACCAAAATAAACGGAACTTTGTTGTCGGAATGATTGGTAACGATTTCATCCGTTTTCAGGTTAATCATTTCCTCCACATTGCCGTGGTCGGCGGTTATGATAATCGTCCCGTCGGCGCGCAGGTATTGCTTGACTATTTTGCCCAAAAGCCTGTCAATTTCTTCGCAACATTTAACTCCCGCCTCCAAATTCCCGGTATGGCCAATCATATCCGGGGCCGCGAAGTTCAAGGCGGTAAAATCATATTTTTCGCGCTTAAGATTGTTGATTATCACTTCGGTTAATTTTTTAGAGCTCATGGCCGGAGTTTCATCATAAGACTTTACGTTCGGCGAAGGCAACACCATCCTTGCCTCTCCGTTAACCGGATCCGCGTATCCGCCGTTAAAAAAATAAGTCACGTGGGCGTATTTTTCCGTTTCGGCTATATACAGCTGGCTTAAATGTTCAAGTTGCATAGGCAAAGTTTTTTTTAAATCAACGCCGGGATAAGCGGTCAGTATATTGTCCAAATCCGGGCCGAAATCCGTCAGGGCGACAAAATGCAAATTTTTTAACACTTTTTTTCTCTTGAACGAACCGGGGTTTTTTTTGTTAAAGTCTTTTTGCGTAAAAGTTTTTGCCAGCTGCCTGGCCCTGTCCGACCTTAGGTTAAAAAAAATAACACTGTCATTGTCTTTTATCCTCGTGGACTTTTTGTCTTTTCCGGTTATGACATAAGGTATGACGAATTCATCGCTATCGCCCCTGTTATAGCTTTCCGTAATGGCCGCTTGCGGCCTGGGGGCGTTCGGACAACACCCAAGCGTTAGGGCGTCATAAGCTTTTTCCGTTCGTTCCCATTTCTTCTTCCTGTCCATCGCGTAAAATCTTCCCATAACCGTGGCGATAAATTCCCCGTTTTTAAGCTCCCGTTCCAGTTTTTCAACCAATTTTAAAGACGCGTACCTGGGAGAGTCGCGCCCATCGGTGAATAAATGAATATAAACGTTTTTAATCCCGTAATTTCTGGCCAAAATAAGCAACGCCAAAATATGGTCGGGGTCGCTGTGGGGGCTCATCCCGTCCGATATCATTCCCATTAAATGAAGATTTCCGTTTCTTTTTTTAACATGCCTGATCGCCTCCAAGAAAGCGGCGTTTTTAAAAAAGGTTCCGTCATTGATGCTTCGGCTGATTCTGATTACATCCTGCTCAACCAATCTGCCGGCCCCTATGTTCATATGGCCCGCTTCACTGTTCCCCGGCTGCCCCGAAGGCAGGCCCACGCATCTGCCCGAAGCGCAAAGCTCAGTGTAAGGATATTTTTTGGACAAACCGTCAATAACCGGAGTATCGGACAAACTGACCGCGTTGCCCTTGTTGGGCTTGGCAATGCCCCAGCCGTCCAATATGATGAGAATCATTGGGAGATTTCTGCTTTTATTTTTTTCCTCTTTCATATTTATTAACTCCAAATCACAAATCCAAAATTACAAATTCCGAATAAAACACAATGACCAAAACTTAAAACCGTCTTGGATTTTGAAAATTAAAATTTTGAATTTATTTGGAATTTGCAATCTTGGATTTGGAATTTAGCAACATTTCTATTTCCATCAGCCTATTATACTTGGCCAACCTTTCTCCCCTTGACAGGGACCCCGCCTTGATGTGATCCGCGCCGATTGCCACGGCCAAATCGGCGATAAAATCGTCGCATGTTTCTCCGCTGCGGTGGGAAACCATTATTTTGTAATTATGTTTTTTCGCCAATTTCACGCATTCAATCGTTTCGGTTAACGTGCCGATTTGATTAAGCTTGATTAAGATCGCGTTAGCGGCTTTTTCCTTGAGGCCGCGGCGCAAACGGTCTATATTGGTGGTGAACAAATCGTCGCCTATAATCATCATTTCTCCTCCCAGCTCGCGAGTCAACTCTCTCCATCCTTCCCAATCATCTTCGGCCAAACCGTCCTCAATGGAAACGATCGGATATTTCCTGAACCATTCATAATACAAGCCGACCAAGGTGCCGGAAGTAAAATTCGCGTTATCTAATTTAAAAACGTATTTTTTGGTTTCTTCATTATATAGCTCCGACGATCCGACGTCAATTCCCAGTCCAACGTCTTTTCCCGGCTCATACCCGGCGTTTACCGCGGCCGCCATTATCATTTCAATCGCTTGTATGCTTGACGTTATGTCCGGCGCGTAACCGCCCTCGTTGCCAACGTCCGTGTCAAAACCGGCGCGCCTTAAGACATTTCCCAGTTCATGAAAAATTTCCGCGCCCATTCGCACTTGCTCCGCGAAACTCCCTTTTTGAAGAATATCGGGAGGCGTAAGGGGCATTATCATAAATTCTTGAAAGTCCAAATTGGTATCAGCGTGCTTGCCGC
Source organism: Candidatus Falkowiibacteriota bacterium (assembly GCA_027020105.1). Taxonomy (GTDB): domain Bacteria; phylum Patescibacteriota; class Patescibacteriia; order Patescibacteriales; family SZUA-104; genus SZUA-104. The sequence goes on along the minus strand of JALUVW010000120.1, from coordinate 9,326 downwards.
CGTTAAAAATATTGAAAGAAGGAATCGGCAGCTGATAGCTCGCGGCGCGCAGCTTGTAGCTTGTGGCTATATAATCATAGAGCTCCGTGTTTTTTGCCATGGCGCCGGCTCTGGCGCAGGCCAGGGAGACGCTAAGTATGGCGTTGGCTCCCAGCTTTTTTTTATTTTCGGTTCCGTCCAGCTTAATCATCGCGTTGTCTATCTCCTCCTGTTTTACCACATTCATTCCGTTCAGCTTCTCGGCTATCGCCGTGTTAACGTTTTTCACCGCCCTTAAAACGCCCTTCCCCCCGTAACGTTTTCGGTCATTGTCGCGCAGCTCCCATGCCTCATGGATGCCGGTTGACGCGCCTGACGGAACGCTTGCTTTCGCCGTAATCTTATTTTCTAAAACCACTTTTGTTTCAATTGTCGGATTGCCTCGCGAGTCCAAAATCTCGCGGGCGATTATTTGTTTAATTTTTGGCATATTCGTTGGTTATTTCTTTATTTATTATACGTCTATTATACCATAAGCCGTTAAAAATAAAAACCCGCGTGGATAACGGGCGGCATTTATGAAAAATTACAAACCCAAGGCGTCAAATTCAAAACAAGCTTCAATTTCAAAATTCAAAATAATTCTAAATTTTAAATTGAAGTTTTATGGCTTATTTGATAGTTTTAGCTCTTTAAATTTGCGATTTACCGCGCGATTCCTTTTAAGCCGGGCATTTTCTCGCCGCCTAAAAAAGCAAGCATGGCTCCGCCGCCGGTTGACACCCAATCAACATAATCCATCATTTTGGTCATTTTTAGCGCCTCCACGGTTTCTCCGCCGCCGACCACTCCAAAGGCCGTTCCGGTTGAACGGGCGGCGATAACGCGGGCGATTGACAGTGTTCCGTGCCGGAAATGATCTGACTCAAATTTACCCATCGGGCCGTTCCATGCTATGGTTCTGGCTTCCTTAATAAAGGCGGAGAACAGTTTTATCGTCCGCGGGCCGATGTCCAAAATAACATCGCTTTTGTTTACTTTGTCAATATCCTTCACCGACACCTTCCCTCCGCCGTCTTTTCTCTTGCTTACGACAACATCAAGCGGCAAAATAATTTTTTTATTCCCTAAAAATTTATACTTGGAATAAATTTTTTTCGCCAGCTTGATATTTTCTTCGTCAACCAACGATCTCCCGACCTCGTATCCCAGAGCGGACAAAAAATTATTGGCCAACGCTCCGCCGACCAAAACTTTTCCGGCGTTTCTTCTTATTTTCTTGAGCATCGGCAATTTGGTTTTTATCTTGGCGCCGCCAATCACCACCACCAGCGGTTTTCGCGGCGTTAATATTTTTTTTAAGCTCAAAACTTCATTTTCCAATAATAACCCCGCGTACGCGGGCTTATATTTTTTTATCGCGCTCACCGAGGCATGCGCCCGGTGGCTTACGGCAAAAGCGTTATTGACGTAAATATCCGCGAGAGACGCCAATTCTCGGGCAAACTCTTTGTCATTCTCTTTTTCTTCTTTGTAAAAACGCAAATTCTCCAGCATTAAAATCTCGCCTTCTTTCATTCCGGAAGCCGCCTCCCGAACCTTGGGGCCGACGCAATCATCAATAAACTTAACCTTTCTCCCCAATAATTCACCCAATCTGCGCGCAATCGGCTTGGTGGAGTATTCTTTCTTGTTTTCTTGTCTTCCCGTTTTTTTGCCTGCTTGTTTAAGCGGCCTCCCCAAGTGTGTCCCGATAATAACCCGACATTTATACCTAAGCAAAAAACGAATGGTCGGCAAGCTGGCCGCTATCTTAAAATCATCTTCCACTTTTCCGTTTTTAAGAGGAATATTGAAATCGGCCCGCAAAAACACTTTTTTGCCGGCTATTTTTTTCACTGCCCTGATAGATTTTATTTTCATACGTAAACAGTTAAAAAACCGATAGTCCGTAAGCGGACTTTCAATTTCGCGCTTTTAAATTGCTCGCGGCTCAAACGCGGAAGTCCGCCGCGGCAAAACCCCCGCGAGCGGCAAAGACGGTTTTGCGACTTTACCGCTTTATAACCGGCTACCTTACCGCTTCCCCGAGTTTTATTTCCACTTCCCGCTCCTTGCCGCCGCGCAGATAAACGATGCCGACTTTGTCTCCGGCCGTAAACCGCTGAATAATATCGGTTAAATTGTTCTCATTGTTAATTTCAATTCCCTCAACGGAAATTATGATATCGCCCTCTTTCAGGCCGGCCAATTCTCCGGCGCCGCCGCGAACCGTTGATATGCCGCCGGTGTTTCTGTGTATAAGGGCGCCTTCCCTGTATTCTCCCTGGCCGGCGCTCGCCGAAACGGCTCCGACCAATTTTGACAAATCAATATAATTAACGCCCAAGCCGGGGCGGTTTACGCTTTTATTTTTCAACAAACTCTTAATCGCTCCGGTAAAGTGGTAAATCGGCTCCACCGCGCCGTTTTTATCGGATAATCCGATAATATCGCCCGATAGATTAAATAAGAACGATCCCTTGAATTTTTCTCCCAAGCTTTCGGCCAATGAAATCTTGCTTGAAAAGCTGTCGCTGAAAAATAAAACATCATTGCCGGCATCGGAGCTGTTTACGATTGAGTTCAATTCCGCCTCGCCCGTCCAGCCGACCGCCAACACCAATTGCCCGTTTTTTATCTCGTTTGCCTCGGCGAATTTTCTTACCGGAAAATCCTTCGCCCGCACATGCAAAAAGTAAAAACTGGTAAGCGGATCGTTCTCTATTTTGTCAATGGAATAAATTTTCTTGTCTTGAGTAATGACAACATAATTCATATTTTCCGGCTTAAAATCCGTTATTATCCAGCCGTCGCTGGTAATGATAAGCCCTTGCGCCAACTCTTGTCCCAATTTATAATAATTTCCCAAGTCAAACTCCTTGGCTTGCGCGGCTGATTTCTCCAAGAGGTTTTTTTTGTAAATGCCGACCAAACTGCCCTGAACGGAATTTATCGTTTCCGTCACCCTGTTGTTTTGCTCAACCACCACTTTTTTGGCGTCCCGGATAATTATGCTGGATCCGCGATAATCCCCGTTGGAAAAATTAATCTCGCCGTAAAAAGGCAAGTTAAAAGTATTGTCCAGTAAATAGACTCTGGCGATAAGCTCCCCGACAATCCCGGCGGCCATACCGAATATAACGGCCAAAACCATAATCAATATTATTCCGTTTTTATTTTTTTGTCGCATAAATATAAATGATTTAACGCCGAAAACCGAATATCAAATTGGTATTCGTTTTTGGTTTTTCGCTTTATGTTACATCCATCTCGTCGTCAATAAAATAAGTAATATGCTTCCGAGTCCCAACGATAAATACAGTTTTACCGTTCTTTTTTTCAAGTTATCCGACAAATGATGCCTGACCAGTCCCGTTAACATATAGTAGCATATCGCCAAAATCAGTCCGGCCGCGTTAAAATTCAACGGCAAAAAAGATAAGGACCAAGCCAGCTCAACCAAAACCAGACTGCCGATTAAAACATAAACAAGCGCGAATTTTTCTTCTATCATATTCGCCCACACCATCTGATGAATCATTAGCGCGGCAACAGCGGCCATAATAACCATAAGCGGCCAAACAGGCATATTCAAGAAGGACTGTAAGCCGTACACCACCGATGAAACAAAAAAGAAAGCCAAGAAATTGCCGTAAGAGGAAATATTTTCAAGGGATAAATTTTTATACGATTTTACCCGAATTAAATAATAATAAATAATTTTTAAATAAAAATATAGAAAAACCAAATTAAAAACAAACAATAACTGGACAATAAAGTTATTGGCGAACAACACGGAGTAAGCGGCCAATCCGGTCGTAAACAACGCCGGAAGAATTAAAAAATTCCACCAATCCTTTGAAGCGTCGCTTTCCTTGGTAAACCGCGTGATCGTGAAAAAAATCAACAAATTCGCGAAAACCAACGCCACATAAACTATCTTCGGATTAAAAAAGAACAATTCAAACAGCGTAAAAACAATAAACGGAGTTAATAATGGCAAGACACGGTTATGTTTCATAAAGCGCGCTATTTTAACCAGTTATATTTTTCTTTGTTTTTTTCAATCATCTCTTGGCTGAAAAACTTATCCTCCTTGTTGCCGTTTGATAAAAAATTTTCCATCCTGGTCATGGCCAAAACAAGATTAATATGCAAATCCTTAAAAATTGACGGCACCTTTAAGTCCAACAACCTGTTTTTAAGCGCTTGAATTTGGTCGGCGGTAACGTCCGGTTTGTTAATTAAAAAAGAATAATCGGATAAAATACCTTTAACATCTTCCTTGTATTGGGCTTTTACGCGCTCCAAGTCGATTTTTTCCGTTTTTTCATTCAGTTTTTTGTCCAGTTTGCCAACCTGTTCTTTGAGCGGCGCGACCGATTCGGCGGTTTTTAGCAAATACAGTGCCGCCGCCGCCGCGATAACAACAAATAAAACCGATAAAATTTTTACTTGTTTGGACATAAGTTTGCGACACGCAACAAGCAACATAAATGCGGCGCGCGAAAATAGCGCTTGTTGCTTATTGTTTGCCCTGATTAATTACCTTGAAATCATCGGCTCCCGGCCTTCCTTTTCTTAATTCCAGACTCTTAACCAACTCCAAATTTGCCAGCTTATTCATCTTCAAGTATTTTGAAGAAAAAGTATATAAAATATCGCCGATATACAAACTTCTTTTTACGGTATTATCGCGATAACCGTACGCGTCCCATTTCTCCCGCTCCCCTTCCTCGTCCGCGTCCGAATGGCTTATTTTTCCCTTCAAATCAAAGCCGGTTTTATCAACCCTGAACACCGCCGCGCCGCTAAAAGCAAGTTTATATTTTCTCGCTCCGTCCGATTCTCTGACGCTGACCGGAATAACCAACAAATTTTTATCTTTGGAGAACAAAAACGCTTTATGGTCCCTGATAGCCATGGAGTCGCTTCCCCTGCCGCCCAATACGTACTTGTCAATCTCCTTCGGATTAGCCACATCGGAAACGTCAAAAAGCGACAACTTAACTCCCGTGACGACAACTCCGCCTCGGCCGTTTTCCTCTGTTTCCCTGCCAATGCCGATTAACGTATTTTCATCATACGGATGCAAATAATTTGAAAATCCCGGTATTTTTAATTTGCCCAGCACTTTTGGGTTTTTCGGATTCTTAAGGTCAACAACAAAAAGCGGATCGGTTTGCCTGAAGGTTACCATATACGCTCGGTCCCGCGTAAATCTCACGGAATAAATTCTTTCGCCGCGAGCCAGGCCCTCAAGCGCTCCCACAAGTTTTAAATTTTCGTCCAACACGTATAAATTACTGTAAGACTCTTGCTGTCCGTTTTCGGCGAACCGAGACCATCGCCTGTTCTTGGTGGTGGCGATGCGGAAATACCCGTCCCGCTCATCCATTGAAAATTGGTTTAGGGCCTGTCCGACAACCTCTCCGAAGGTTTTGTATTCCAATTTCCCCTTATTTACGGCAATTTTATGGATTACCGTTTTTTCCAGCTCCTTGGAGATGTCTTTATATTTGTTTTTTACGGCGTTATCGGTTTCCGCTCGCAATCTTTCTTCCTCCTCTTCGCTTAAAGACGCCAGATACCTTTCCAATATTCTCCCGATTTTTCGCGCCTTTTCATCCCTGTTTAAAATATAATCGTCAACCGCTTCAATATTGCGGACGCGTTGCTTGTCTTTCGCGGACAACCTCGGATAAACCACTTCCCTCAACGTCTCTTCCCTGAGCCGATATTCGCTTACGTACTTTGTATAAGTTATGTAAATATTGTCCCGCGAAACATACATATTTTGATTGCCGGAAAGCACATATACTTCGCTGTTAATGTCCTCGCCGCTGTCTTTGACGTTAATCGCGGTAACTGTGGTGAAATTATAATTATTATACGGAATATCAAAATAATAAACCGGCGGCATCGCGCATTTTTTGTCGGCGCATCTATTTAAAATAATTTCCTCGTCTTGAATAATAACGGGAAGAGGAATCTCATCGTCATAGTAGCGGGAATAATTTGATGTTATGAAATAAACATAGTCGCCGATCATTCTGGAATTAAAATAAACGCCTTCAAAGTCCAGAGCGCGCGCCAGTTTCGGATTCTCGCGATCTTTTATGTCAAAAACTTTAAAGAAAGTGTAGCCGGACCTTCTTTTCAGTGTTTTGTAGATTTCAGCATCGCGTATATTGTTATTTTGCCCGAAAACAACCAAACTGTCGCCGTTAATGAAAATATCCCGCGGCCTTGATTTGAATTCTATTCTGGATAAAATATCGGCTTTATCCGCGGGATAAGCGTCCACGATAAATAAATTGTTGCCTGACACCGCGTAAACGTATTTCCCGTCAGTTTTTATAATATCCGGCTCGTCAACTCCTTCAACTTGAATATTTGTCGCGGAATAATCACCCGAACCAGCGCCCGAGCCAATGGATTTTCGCGCTTCAAGCTCTGCGCTTGCCGAAGGCTCATCGGCCGCGGCCATCGTCCTTGCCACCGGCATTTGGCCGTCTGCCGGATAACCGAAATAAGAATTCGCGCTTACTTGCTCTAAAAATTCTTTCAGTTCTTCATAATTTTTAAATCGCTTGATTTTCGTCTGCTCCGCCAACCGTTTTTTTATTAAGGCGGAGGCGCCGCCGTTCCGAGCGCCGGTATTGTCCGTTAAGGGCCGAATGGGCGATTTTGAGGGCATTCTTTTAAGTAAAAGCAAAGAATACCCGCTCAAAATAAGAATAAGCGCCAAAATAATGATTATCGGTTTGATTATGTTTCTTGATGCCATTTAAAAATTTGGAAATATTAAAATTATCCAACCCGTTTAATTTGAGTTGAGGCCGCGGCTGTTCGCTGAACGGTATTGCCGCCGCCCGCCATACTGTTATTATATTAATTTTCAACCATTCCGTCAAACCAACTTATGCTTATTTTTTATAATTCCCACCGCTTTTTTGTATTTTTTTACGCTTGGCAAAAACGGCATTAACTTGTAGGCGAACGAAGGCAGCCAGCTGGATATCGCTCCGCCGGCCTTAACCTTGAATAAAACGTCGTCAATCCAAACTCCTCTATGCCCTTGCTCAAGCATCGTAAGCCAAAGATCCCAGTCCTGCAGGCGCTTAACGGATTCATCCCAACCCGGGAAGCACTGCATTCTGATTAACGAGGTGGAATGAATATAAGGCATCTTTTTCAGCTTATCCGCGTCATACGGGCCCAGTTTAAAGTATTTTAAGCCATACTTGAACGACGAATAAGCAAAGCCGGCTTCAGGGTTGTTCTCCAAAGTTTTAAGCATAATTTCCAGCATATTAGGCGCCATTTCAATATCAGCGTCGCAAAACAACAAATACTCCCCTTTCGCCTCTCTCGCTCCCCTGTTCCGCGCCGGATTAGAACCTCTGTTTGTTTGATTGATAATTTGGAACCGAACCGCGAAGTCCGACTTCGGGGAGGCGAAGTCGGACTTCTGAATTCGCGTAAACGCGTCTTTGTATTTTTCAAACACTTCCTCCGCGCCATCCGTTGAACCGTCGTTAACGACAATAACCTCATAATTTTTATAGGTCTGCCCTAAAATACTATCCAAACACCCCGACAGTTTATCGGCCTGATTATAAACGGGAATTATAATTGAAATCATAATATTAATAATTCCCCCCAGCAAATGGGATTGGGAGGGTTATTTTATAAATGCCCCCTTTAATTTTCGCCGCGGCAAAATCTCTCCGCAGAGGATTCTGCCGGTTTTATCCGACAACATAGATTATCCGATAAACCATAGTAAGCGCGCCAATCGGCAGAATTCCTTGGCAGGAGATTCTGCCGCGGCGAAATTACAAAATATTTGTATATGACACTATACTGGAAAACGAAAATGGCTAAACATCCCTACTGTCAGTCGGTGTATATAAAACAACATTAACACATATACAATGGCAAAAATAATCCATGACGAATACAAAGCTTTTTTATATTCTTTAAACATTTTACTTTTAAATTTTTTTCTAATTACAAAAAGAAAAATAACGAAAATTATCGGAAAAATTAAAATGAAATAAATTAAATACCACCCAAAATCTTTTACTACATCCGTAAACCTTAAAAATAAAAATGGCATGATAATAAATATACTCCAATGCAAAACTTGATAAATAATTAATCTTGTTTTTTGATTTGCATTTTCCATATTTTTTTATTACAAATTATTTATTAAAACCCAACATCTTCCTTGATTATACCATAAGCCCAATCATTTATCCATTGCTTGTATTAGTCCGGCACATATTGGACACGAAGTTATTTTTAAGTAAGTAATCCACAGGAGAAGTTAAATCCAAGCTCCAGTGATACCTTTTGGTATTATACCATACCAACCAATCCATAAGTCTTTGGTTGAATTCATTTACATCCTGAAGCAGTATTTCGTTCCAATCAACGAATTCCTCCTGTATGGTTCTGTTGTATTTTTCAATATGACCGTTCTTGTACGGCTGGCCGGGATAATTCCAGTAATGGGTAATTTTGCTTGTTTTCATTCCAGACGAACTTTACGATAGTGTCTATTTCCACCAAATCACCCCCCTCTTTAGCGGCAAAACCCCTTGGTTTCCGCAATTTATTGTTCCTTTTAATCGTTTTGACTTTTCCGTTGTGATAGAACTTCCGTCTTTGGCGGTATATCTTTTTTTCTTTGATAATCCGTCCAACCTTTGATTCGGAGTATACGGCCAGATTATGCTTCGCGCAAAACACATCCAAATACTTTTTAATTTTGGCTTTGCCCATATTCGGGCAAACTTCCAGTCTCAGCCGTTTAATTTCGGCCAATATCAATGGGTGAATTTCCCTTTTGTTGTTGTTTTTCCTGGCTTGTTTGCCGGGATTCAAACTCTCAATTTTATACCCTGAATCAACATATATTTTCTTCCAGTAGTATAGAGTTGAGCGTTTGGCCCCGAACGCGTCTTCGGCGGCTTTTAAACCGTGATTCTGCCAAAATTGGAGAATCTTTAATCTTGTTTTTGCTTGTTTTGTAATCATACGAGTATTATTTATATCCATACTCGTATAATCTACCAAAACCGCGGCAATTATGGTACTTAAACCCTATTTGCATACATTTTGCCCTGCTTCGCAGTCCAAAATGTGCCTGAACTTATTCAAAAAAAACCGCGATAAAAAACACGGACCTCCCCCTCTCCACTTCTAACCGTCCCTCCTCTCGCGAGGGGAGGGGCGGGTTTCGCGGCTTTAGCCGCGTACCGTCACGCTGCGCGTGGGCGAATGCCATTCGCCCC